>JAIEPY010000051.1 GCA_019748155.1 Burkholderiales bacterium
AATTATTTACTCTGTGGGAATTTTAGCATACTACTCAACCTAAACGCTGGGGTTTATTAGGGGGCTGAGTAGTAACCTTAAAACTGCTGCTAAATAGTGATTATTTACACAAAAAGCGTTAATTTTTTAATTTACGCAGCGCATCAGGAATTTTGGCACTGACTAAATCCTGAATATTATCATCGCCAGCTTGCTTTACTTTAGCCTTCATCGCAGCTTGATATTGTTCAAGTGCTAAAGTATAATTACCTAGAGTGTAAAATTCATTCCCCAAGCCGTAGTGATAACGCAAGGGATTGTCTAATTTAGTATCAGAATATAAAATCGCGTACTGATCCCAAACATCAGGGTCACTGGCATTAGTTTGCGCCAGTTCTTCCAAACGAGCTCCGGCTTTAGAATAACCATTACCCGCGATTAGAAACTCAAGTTGCCCCATCCATAATCCTTTATGATTCGGATAACTTTCTACCGCTTGATCATAAAGTTTATCTGCCAATTTATTCTCGCGGTTAGCAATTAGTAATTTAGCACGCAAGCCAAGAATAATTGGATGATTCATATAATGTGGATTATTTATCTTATTAAGGGTGGCAATACTCGCTTTAAGCTGTTTAGTCAGAAAATAGCTCAATGACAGACCATACTGTTGTGCCTCCAAGCTCACATAACGCTTCGCAGCAATTGAACCCAGATAAAATTTGGTAGCATCTTCACTACTTATTTGCCGAATGCGGCATTTTTCACGCACCAGTAAAAAATCAATACTATCTTGACGCATTTTCACAGGCATTTGATTGGCACGAGACTCCGCCTCACTCAAGCGTTCTACAGTTACTGGATGTGTTTGTAAAAACGCTAAGGCGTCATTAGTGTTAAATTTGTAGGCATCCTGCATCCGCTGAAAAAATTCCGGCATCGCATGGGCATCAAAGCCAGCCTGATACATTAGTTGTTGCCCAACCCGATCCGCTTCCCGTTCATAATCACGTGAAAATGATAGCATATTTTGTTGCGCCAAGCCCTGCCCGCCTTGAATCACCGCCATTGCAGCACTAGGATTAACCGTAGCCAGCAATGCCCCGGCAAGTAAGCCAGCAACACTAGTCCATTGTGCCCGATTTTGCACGCTGATATTACGAAAAATATGATGTTGTACCACATGCCCAATCTCGTGGGATAATACCGAAGATAACTCAGCCTCGGAAAGAGTCGTATAAATCAGACCATTATAGGCGCAAATATAGCCACCTGGTAATGCAAAAGCATTAATCTCACGATCTTTAATCAGATAAAAATTAAATTGATCACCAGCCATGGGGGAATAGCTTACCAGCTGGCTACCTAAAGTATTTAGATAATCCAAACAATCATAATCATCGACCATGCTACCTTGAGCATAGATATTAAGAATAACCTGTTTCCCGAGTAAATCCGCTTGATACGGCGAGAGATTGGAGCGATCATTATCTCCTAAATCAGGTAACCCATTGATCCCGCTAGCATAAGCAAAATGATTACACGTGCCCAAAGCTACACCAAAGGCTGTCGCACTAACTACTTGCTTTAAAAAACCTCGTCTGGCAATATCCAGCACCAAATCGCGTTGAATCTGTGGGGATTCTTTGCGCGACTGATAAAGCTGGTCAAGGATAGAGCCAAGAATTTTCATTTTAACTGCTCTTATTTACTGTAACTGCTGCGCTAATCCAGTCAGATATTTTTTCTGATTAGCCGTAAAGTCTTTATCTGGAGTACTATTATCAAATTGAGTTAGACTAATTAGCGTCTGATTACCCTGAGCGGTTAATTTAACTGTGTACATTGGTTTTGGCAGAGCTTTAGCATTAGCAGATTCACTACCAAACCAACGTTGAATAAAGCTTGGATCTGGATTATCCATCTGTGCTTGCAATGGATAAACATAGTAATCACCGGTAGTACGATTTTTATCGATAACACCTAAACCAACCCGATCCAAGGCAATTGCCGTACGCCACCATGCCCGATCAAACTGATCATTTACAACCACCTGATTATTTACTAGTGCTGCTGTTTTTGGTGCTGATTCGGCAGTTGCTACAATTTTCTTAACTTGCTCTTCTGGCATTCCCGCAAAAGCCATATACTGCGTCAAAAACTCCAGCTCTAGCTGTGGGTTTGGCGGACGTGGGATCCATTTAGTTCTTTGCTGATCAGAAGATGCTAAGGTTGAAGTATCAGCAATTCCCGGCGAACGACAACCTTCGTACTCCTCATCCATTTGATAATTAGTATCCATAATGACTACATCTTTACCATTTTGCCACAGGGTAATTCGGTACATATACATTGAATTCAATGAATACATACTACCCCAACCAACCCAATCAAAGAAACCACGAATACTAGATCCTTGCGGAACCTTATTATTTCGCGACGCCCAATCAGTTTGCATTACACCAATTGACTGGTTTTGATATTTAAGGGTTAAACCAATCTGGTTAACAAATGCAGCAACCATCGGCCATACACTATTTACATCTTTACTCTCAATTACCAACCAGCGCTGAGATCCACCATATGCAATATGCATTCCTTTGCTTATACCTAACTGATAACCATTTTGTGCTTGTTGTGTTGCTGTTGGTGCCATCTTATAACTGGTCACCAAATCAGGCGAGCTTAAGCCTGGTGGTGTTGCTAAAGTATCTGTACTACGCGGCGCAGTAGATGTAAATGCTGCTTGCGAATCAACTGTTCCACAGGCACTTAAACCAAGTAAGGTCATAAGTACAAAAGAAAGTTCTTTCTTATTTATCATCTTAAGTTTCATAAATTCACCTATTGAATTTGTTCTAGAATACTAGCAAATCTGCTATGATAACTAGTACTTAATTCGGTTAATGGCAGACGCAAAGTTCCACAGGCAATCTGCTGCTCTTCACACAATGCCCATTTAACCGGAATTGGATTAGACTCACAAAATAACGCATCATATAAAGATAGAAGTTGCTTATTAATCGCCAAGGCTGCATCGCGCTCTCCTGCTAAGGCATGAGCACACATTTTGCTAAACTGGCTTGGACGAATATTACTGGCAACAGAAATCACTCCAGCGCCGCCTGAGAGCATAAATGTAACCGCGCTAAAATCATCACCGGATAATAAAATAAAATGCTCTGGTTTGTGTGCCATCAAATATGTACAGCGTTTTAGATCACCAGTTGCATCTTTAATCGCAACAATATTACTAAAATCACGAGCTAAACGTAACACGGTATCGTCATCTAAATTACATGCAGTACGCGCAGGAACATTGTATAAAATTACCGGAAATTTGGAATGTTTTGCCACGGCAGCAAAATGCTGATATAAGCCATTTTGGGTCGGTTTAACATAGTATGGCACTAAACACATTAAATAATCCACAGCGGAGAGTTGATTAACTTCACCAATAAACTCTAATGTTGCTGCAGTTGCCGCTGCTCCACTACCAACTATCAGTGCTACACGCCCGCGATTAACTTCAGCTACATGACGAATTACAGCTAATTTTTCAGAATTGCTTAAAGCCGCAGCTTCGCCAGTTGACCCAACGACAACCAATCCGGAAACGCCACTGTCGATCTGCCATTCAGTAAATTTGGTTAATGATTGAAAATCAATACTACCATCCTCAAAAAATGGCGTAACAATTGCAGTTATACATCCTTGTAACATGTTTACCTCTCAAAAAGTATAGCTATTTGCTTGATTTTGCAAACTACCACCAAGCATAATTTCAATTTTAGATTTAGCATCTGAACCAGCTCTGTCCTGATTAAAATGAACACCAATTCCCGCGGGATATCCAACGGTAGAACTCGGGCTTACCCAATTAACCTTACCACTTACTGCAATATTATCTCCACTCTCAGGCAGGGTTATAATGAGAAAAACTTCTTCTCCAAGCTGGTAACTGTAATTTCCCCCCACAAAAATCCCACCAAACTTAAATTGCTGGATGTACATTTTCAGTAAATCTTGTTTACTTGGAACATTAACTTTAATTATATTACTCATGAAAACACCTCATTTCCGTTTGTGCGGTTTAACGACTTTAGGCTCAACTGTATTTAATGTCATATTTTGAATTGAAATCTGTGGGTTAAACAGATCTCCATCAATCCCAACTGGTATCGAAACTGACTTAATATGTTGCTCATTCAATGGCATAATACTACTTACATTTAAATGATAATTTATTTTTGTTGCAGCAAAATCAATTAATCCACGTCCAGTTGCCAAAATACTTGGAGAGCTAAAATTAATGCTACTATTTTGTGAAATTCCACTTTCAAATTCAAATTTAGCATTTAGTGTAGAAAATTTAGTCATCAGCTGACTTTTACTTTGAAACGCGGCAAGATTTTCCGGGCTCAAAAATAAGCTAAAATCTACACCACTAAAGCCACCATTTCGCACCGTTAGACCAATTTTACCATCCAAGTTTTTACGCAAGTCCTGATAAGTTTTAGCCTTATGAACTTGAGTGTTAAACGTAAAATCTGCAAGTCCATTAATCGCGCTAACATCAAATAAATTAATAAACATTTTTTTCAAATCTACATTACTGATCTGATTGTCTATTACTATATCATAAGCAGCGTTATTTACCTTGATCTCCGCGGTACCATCAATCTTACCACTTTCATAAAGATTTGCATGTAAGCGTGTCAATTTTAATACTTTACCTTTAACATTTAGCTCGCTATCAACATTGGTCAAGCGGATGTGATTTAAATCAAGATTGTTAATTTTAAGATTTGCCTCCAGATCCAGCCAATTCAACCAATTAAACGGTAAAACACTATCATCAGAATATAAAGGAAGACTGCCTTGAGCCGAACTCATAAACCGCGATAAGTTTAATGCGCTAATTGTACCATTTAACTTTAGAAAATCTTTATCATTATTAACCGCATATTCGGCATCAATTTTGGCACTTGCCCCATCAATCAAACCACGTAACTGCACTCCCACCCAATTATCTGATTCATGATAATTACAGGTGCCACTTAAAGAGCTTGAAAGAACTGTAGCATGAGCTTGAGTTGGTATTACCGATAAACCAAGATTACAGCTTTGATTAGCCACATTAAACTTTGAGTCAACCTTAGTCGCAAGCAAACCTAATTCAAGATTAACTTTCCGTAGGCTACTTTGAGCATTGTATTTGATCTTACTGCTATCAATTGAAAAATCACTGTAATTGTTTGTCCTCAAATTAAGTGAATTTAAGACCAAACTTTGCGAACCATTTTTTAAGCCGGCAGTCAACGTCATTCCTAAATCATGAACCGTCAAACCGTACAGAGAAAGTAAAATTGTATCCATGTGCAAATTACCGTTATACTTTTCCGAGCTAATGATTCCATTAGTATCTTCAAGCCATAGCTTTTGATTAATATAATCATAATGCCCCACCGACTGTAATTCTACATGCATTTTGGGTGCGTCAATCGTGGTACTTAATTGTTCAATATTTAAATTATCCGTCTCAGCCTTGATGATATTACCACGGATAGAAAAATCAGTATTATATCTACCACTTTTAAAACTAAGTTGTACTAAAGGTTTAGCTTCAATATTAGTCAATGACATACTGGCATCACGGATAATATACTGCTCTTGTGACTCAAGCCAATTTAAATTAGTAATCGACAAACTCTGTAAATTACCAAATTCAGAATGCGCAATACTATCATAATCTAAAAGATCTGCATATTTAGTATTTTTGTCTTCTGGCTGAAAAAAAGTTACGCCATTTAATGCTATTCTTCTAACTTTATAATGTCCAACAATCAGATCTAACCATGAAAGTTGGCAATTAGCAGTATTAATATGTAACGCCTCATGCTGCGCATTATCCTGCACCGTTAAATCAGAAATAAACAAGCTTAGCCCGTGCCAAGAGCGTGGCTCAACTGTACCATTAATTATTACCGCATAATTTTTATTATTGAATTGATTAATTACCATCTGTTTAACTTTATTGGCATCAAATAAGTAATAAAAAAATAATAGCGGAATACAGACCGTCAGGAAGAATAAAACAAACATCCCCCACAGTACAAAGCGCATGCTCTGCCGTGAGACTTTAATTTGATAAATTTTACGCATCTAGTTACCTAATAATAAATATTGAGTATGTAATTGATCAATTTGTGGAACTAATGCTTCAACACCATTATTATTAAAAATTACATCATCTGCTAATTCTAATTGCGTATTACGTGCAACTTGTCGCTTAAGAATAGCATCAACCATTTCTTGGTTTAAGCCACTTCGTTGCTTTAGACGCTCTAGTAATACTTGATATTCGCTATCAACAAAAATATTCCGACTAGTAATAGCCAAATAGTCTGGAGCCCGAAAAAGTAATGGCACTACAAGCATAGCATAACAGGCCGAATAACTGTCTCTTAATTGATTCTTGGCTTCTGCTAAAATCAAGGGATGCATTAATCTTTCAAGTTGCTGGTGTGAGTCATTATCATTAAAAATTATTTCCCGTAAACGTATCCGATCTAAAATACCTGCACTATCAAGCAGATCATCGCCAAATTCTCGTTGTATGGCTGGTAGTGCTATGCCATTTGTCGCTGTCAACTGATGAGCAATCACATCAGTATCAATTACTCTAACTCCACGATCTGCAAAAAGTTTAGCTACGGTTGATTTACCGCTTCCAATCAATCCGGTTAAACCAATTACTATATTAGTCATTATCGTGACTCAATACACAATCAAAGGAAATAGTTCATTTGCAAACAGTAATACTAATATCCCTGCTGCTCCTAAAAATGGACCAAAAGGAATTGGATTACCCGCATTTAATTTGCCGCTCAAGCGCAAGATTACAGCATAAATAATCCCACATACCGAAGATAGTATCAAAACACTAAGAAGGTTTTGCCAACCAAGCCATGCGCCAATCGCCGCAAGCAGTTTAAAGTCCCCATAACCCATACCTTCTTTTTTGGTAATTAATTTAAAGATCCAAAATAACAGCCATAAAATCATATATCCAGCAACAGCACCGATCACGGCATTAGTTAACCCGCCACAAATCCCGCCATGCAGATTAAATAATAAGCCAAGCCAAATTAATGGTAAAGTTAATTCATCAGGTAACAAAAATGTGTCCAAATCAATTAACATCAAGCATAAAACTACTGATACAAAAATCAAACCACCAAATATTGCCCATGGGTCACTCCAAACGTAACCAACCGCAACAAATAGCACTGCACAAATTAGCTCAACTAAAGGATAGCGTAATGAAACTCTGCTTTTACAGCTAGTACATTTCCCGCCAATAATAAAATATCCAATCAGCGGAATATTTGACCAAACAGGAACCTTAGCCTGACATTTCGGACAATGTGAATGAGGATGTAGCAAATTAAATCGAGTATCATCCGGACTCAGGTTACACTCATCACCTAGAACCTCAATACATTCATTGCGCCATTTACGATTAAGCATAATTGGCAAGCGATAAATGACTACATTAAGAAAGCTCCCAATACATAAGCCGACAAGCAATAAACATATCGCCCTAAATAATAAACTATTTAGAAATAAAAAACCGAATAAATCAAACATATCAATCCTACTTTAAATTATATACCCGCAGAATTTGATTCTTGGACGCGAAGTATTGATAAAAAAGATGAACACGCGGGTTACGGCGGTGTACACAGAAGTACACGACAAGTCTTTTTTGAGATACGACAAAGTCCAAGAGCCAAAGACAATGAGCGCATTAACCAACCACATCTCCCAAATGGAACAATGGTAAATAAATTGCGACAATAATTGACCCTAAAATACCACCTAAAACAACAATAGTCGCAGGTTCAATTAATGACAAAAGTGCCTCAATTACCATTTCAATTTCCTGATCATAATAATCCGCAATGGATTGGAGTAAGAAATCCAAGGAACCAGCCTCTTCGCCAACTGCAACCATTTGATTTACCATATTGGGAAATATGTCAGTGGTTAACATTGCATTGTATAAACTACTTCCGGACTCTACATCTTTTTGAATGTTTAAAGTTGCTGCGCCATATAGATAGTTATCAACTAACAGCGCGATTGAACGTAATGCATCATTGAGCGGAACACCTGCAGCAAATAATAACGAAAGTGTACGCGTCCAACGGGAGATAAGAGTTTTTTGCGCTAACTCTCCAAAAAGAGGAATCTTGAAAACAGTACTATCAACAAAGAACCTAAAACGCGGAACACCACGGTAAAATGATTTAAATGCAAATACAGCACCAGCGATTGCCGCAATAATCAACCACCAGAATCTGGTAATAGCATGTGAAATTGCGATTACTACTAAAGTTGGCGCGGGTAATGTAGCGTTCATATTCTCAAATATCTTCTGGAATTGTGGAACTACAAATCCCAAAACTACTCCCAAAACTAAAGTACAAACAATCACCACTATCACCGGATAAACCATTGCTGATTTTACGCGTCGCTTCACTGCATCAATTTTCTCTTTATACTCAATATAACGAGTGAGTAGCGTTTCTAAAATACCGCCTTGTTCACCAATCGATAAAAAGTTAATAAATAATGGATCAAAAACCATCGGGTATGTTCCGAATGACTCAGATAAACTCAAACCATTCTCAACCCCAAATTTAATATCTTCCAAAATTTCATAAAATTTCTTATTCTCTTGTCCACGAATCACGATATCAAAAGCCTTGAGTAATGGAACCCCTGATTTTACTACAACGACGAACTGTTTAATAAAAACCGTAATCTCTTTATCTTTTACCGGTTTTTTAACTTTTTTCTTCTTTTTATCAGTTGTTGAATCTTTATTCGTCAGCGCGTGAATCTCTTTGGATCGGGCAAGCTTAGCAAATAAACTTAGCTTTTTCTCTTGTGTACTGGCCTTAAATTTAAATTGTGCGAGGATATCATTTAGGAAAGAAAGATTACTCCGCTGCTTGACCGAAAAGGGAATAATATCCCGTTTACGCAATTTTACCCGTGCAATAATCGCGGTCTCAGCTTCAATAGTTCCGGTAACTAAATCTCCGTTTTTGGTTCTACCTTCATAAAACCAACTAGCTTCATTAGCATTTCGACTATTATTTTTACGTGCCATCTTGCCTATCCATTAGTATTAGCTTCAATTTCTGATAATGAGGTCACCCCTAAGCGCACTTTATTCAAGCCACTTTGCCGCAAACTTAACACCCCTTCTTTACGTGCCTGATTTGCAAGCTCGACTGAAGTTGCACTTAACAAAATTAAGCGTTTTAGCTCATCCGAAATTGCCATGGTTTCAAAAATCCCAATCCGTCCTTTATAGCCAGTATTATGACAAGCATAACAACCTACAGCGACGTATGGTTGCCAACCAGCGTTTACCTCCTCAACGGTGAATCCAGCCTCAATCAAGGCAACTTTTTCCATTTTTGCCAAACGTTTGCACTGAGGACATAGCTTGCGCACTAAACGCTGAGCAACAATTGCCAAAATCGAATCACCGACATTATACGCCGGAACACCCATACTTACTAAACGAACTAGAGCTGACGGAGCATCATTCGTATGCAGTGTGGATAAAACCAAATGTCCGGTCTGAGCGGCTTTAATCGCCATTTCAGCAGTATCATAGTCACGAATCTCACCTACCATGATTACATCCGGATCTTGCCGTAAAAATGCTCTTAGTGCAACACCAAAGGTTAATCCTGTTTTTTCATTAATTGCAACTTGATTAATCCCACTTAGTGGAATCTCAATCGGCTCTTCTGCAGTTGAAATATTACGGCTATTATCATTTAACATATTTAAACAGGTATAAAGTGAAAACGTTTTACCAGAACCCGTTGGGCCCGTAACTAACACCATTCCATACGGTCTTGATACTGCATCTACAATGATCTTTTTTTGATCTGGATCAAAACCCAAAGCTTCAATACCTAAACTAGCTGCCTTACGATCTAAAATCCGCAGAACAATCTTTTCACCAAACGCAGTTGGCAAAGTACTAACACGGAAATCAATTATTTGATTTTGAGAAACAGCAAGTCGCAAGCGTCCATCTTGTGGCACCCTGCGCTCTGAGATATCTAATTTTGAAACAACTTTAATCCGTGCTGCAATTTTATCTTTCAATGTCATTGGCGGTGTGGCAATTTCACTTAAAACACCATCAATCCGATAGCGTACGCGGTAAACTTTCTCATAAGGCTCAAAGTGAACGTCTGATGCCCCCAGTTGGACTGCATCGAAAATCATTTTATGCACAAATTTTACGATAGGCTGATCATCATCACCAGAATTAACCATATCGGTGCTACCTTTATCATCATCAGTAGCAAATTCAACACCTTCTAAAGCCGACTCATCCAAATCAATAGTTTTAAAATAATTACTACTATTTTGGTTAATCACACGTTCTAGTTGTGACTCATCAACTAAAATCAAATCTATGTTTAAGCCAGTCTTAAAGCTAATTGAATCAAATAGTTCTTTATTAGTTGGGTCTACAACCGCAAGCTTTAAACGCTTATCATGCTTAACCAAGGGAATAACTTTATTGTTAATAATTACATCCGCACTAAGCACACCTGATGGCATAAAATCAAGATTAAACGCGTCAATATCCAAAATTGGAATACCATAAAATGCCGCAAGCGTATACATAATCTTACGAACTGGCAATTCTGGTTTAACCTTTGCAATTGCACTAATTACTGAAACTCTATCGTAAGTAGCTACGTCATTCGCTTTTTTTATATCATCCGCTTGCAATAACCCAGCCTGGGTTAAAATTGTAAATATACCACTACTTAATGCCATGTTTTTAGCTTTGTAAAATTATCGCCAGTTAAGCGGATATTTTATCATGTATGCTCAAATTCTCTAGTTTAATTATTTCTCAATTTGTGAAATACGTACTCGCTCTGCCCAATACTTACCAACGTTAAGTACTTCAAAACACAAATTATTGATTCTGAAACAAAAATTCGGGCTTGGGATTACTCCTAAGTGCTTCATTATTAATCCATTAATGCTCATCGCATCATAACTTGCTGGTAAATCTAAATTATATGCTTCATTAAATTCTCGCACCAAAGTTGCTCCATCGACGATATATTGCCCAGGTGATTCTTCAATCATAAGATAGCTCCGGTGAGGAGCATCAGTTGTAAAATCACCAAATACAATCTCAAGCATATCTTCCAAACACGCAATCCCAAGAGTGTCGCCATACTCATTAACAACCACAAAAATACGCTCACGCTGTTTCTGCGCTTCAGTTAATTGTTTAATAATTGGTATAAAATCTGGAATGAATTTGATTTTACGAATGAGTCCACGTAGATCTTCTAAATCATGCTCTGCTGAGCCGAGAGATAAAATATCTTTTGCATGAATAAATCCTATTATTTGATCTAAGCTACCCTCACAAACTAAAATTCTGGTATGATGGGGATGCTGTAACTGATCGCGAATGTTTTGGATATCATCATCTAGATTAACAATTTCAACATTCCGTAGTGGGATTACGACTTCTTTAATCGCCAATTGCTCCAATTCAATTGAGTTAAGCAATATCGAACGATGATCTTCGGCAAATGGCGAGCGTTTATCCGCAATAATTGCTTTTAGTTCATCTAGTGAAGTACCATCGGCATGACCAACACCCAGCATTCTAGTAATAAAATAAACAATCTTATCAATGAACCAAATAAGCGGGCGAGTGACAATAAATAAAAAATATAAGGGGACTGCGACTGCTCGCAAGACAGTAACAGGTGCTTTAGAAGCAATAATTTTAGGCGCTGCCTCTGAAAAAATAATAATCATTAATGTCACTAACAAAGTTGATAGCGATAAAACTAATTCATGACCCGCACCAAAAATTTTTAAAACCAGCATGGTTGATAACGTGGTTACCAATGCATTGAAAAAACTATTACCAAATAAGCTAAAAATCAGCACTCGTTCTAACTGACGTTTTAATTTCAATGCATAACTAGCCCAAACCTCTTCACCAGCAAGAGAAATCAGCTTATGTTCCGAAATTGCTACACTGGCCGTTTCTAGAAAAGAAAATAAACTTGCAACCAACAATAAGAGAAATAAACCAATGAAACTTAATATTTCCATTATTCTTACCTATAGAACTTTAACTAATAATTTTATATACTAACAGTATTTAAGAAATATATGTGCTTAATTTTCAAGAATGAATGTTACCAGAAATTTGCGGTTCTTATGCTTCTTGAGTGGGTAAGCAGGCATAATTGAGCTTTCTAAAATTAAGATTCGATACTAGCAAATAAGCATTAGTTTGAAAATGAGTTAGCTAGCAAATTTAGCGGTCAAGCTAATTACAATTTCTATCCAGGTACATTTGGTACAATACTTTTATGTTCACCTCTGGCAGCACTAAAGCGAATGCTAATAAAAACGATTGCTGGCTCATTAAAACTATCATCTTGTTTTGCAATGGCAAAATATCCAGAGAGCTCATCAGCGAGGCTAGCAATTTGAGCACCGTCAATCTCCACCGTCAGGTTCAAACAGTAATCAGACAATAAGCTTAAGTGGATAATTATACCGTGATAGTTGATTAAGCGCGGTACTTCAAAGATGATCTTATTGCGATCTTGTAGCGTAAATAATTTCCAGTATAGTTTTCTCATGCTTCAATATCCTAGAGGGTGATATTAATCGAATACAAATAAATGTCTAAGAGTATACGGTACTAGAGTGAAGAAAAAAGCAAATAACGAGGTGGGAGATACTCAGGCATTACACAACCTCAGAACTTTTTCAATCTAAGCAGCGATTTATATTTTCAGCTTCCGAGTTAAACGCTGCGGATTCTATGTGCCATGATTCATTGATTCCAAGCACCGCTGCAAAAATTGCGTTTATATCTAACATTCACCTATTCGTTTAACATAAGAGCCAGATTTAATTAAATCAAGCTCTTTTATAACCTATTTTATCCGCTAAGTTTAGCCGCAATACTTCGCGCAATATCCATAACCTCAGTTGGTAAATCACCGATTTTATCAATCACATCACGCACAGCCGCTGATAATTCAGCAGCATTATTAGCTTTATCAACAAAAGATTTTAGTGCGATTAATGCCGCATCAGGATCATTACGCACAACCATTGCTTGAGCTTTGATTACTTCATGAAAATCACGATCACTCCATTTAGGTTCTAGTTCACGTGCTTTATGAATTAAAATACGAATGACAAACTCTTGCATTTTATTGCGCTGAACTTGAATCAGCGCGATAAAGCGAAATAATGCTTCAACCTTATTTTTGAGCGGTAAATTGCGCTTTATTTCTGCCTGATAATTTTTCATTAACTCATCACGATCAAATTGAGTCATACTTGGCGTATAGCGTGGCACACCAGTATCCGTTCCCCAAAATTTCTGCACTAGTGGATTTGACCACACATTAAAAAACATTTGTTCACGAATACTATCACGAAAATTTGCAAAATTTTGTAAATATTCAGTTATAAACTTTGAACCTTCTTGTTGCATTTGCCAAAATGGGTTATTCTCATCTACCGGAACCCGCTTTTGCTCAGCCTTAGCTGCCGCATCTTCAAAAAATTTCATCCATGGATTAATACTATCCGCAAACAAGGTATAGCTTAAACGTAATGGACGGAAATTTTTTAAGCGATTAGCCGCTTCTGGATTATTGTAAATATTAAACCATGGATGAACAAGTTTATCATACATATAACTAAGTGCTTCAGATGCTTTTGCAACTGTTGCAAATGCACGATCATCTTCAATGCTATTATAGCCAAGAGCTTTAATATCTGCAATTGTCCGCGCTTCATAATGTGAGCGTAATTTACCGCTAACTTCTTCACCTTCAGGCGTATCTATAACTAATTCATATAAGCCCGGAGCTAAAATATCAATTGAATCCATATTTTCTACAAATAACTCATCTTCACGTTTACCAACTTTGGTTGCCGTAAAAATTGCCAAATGTCCAACCTTATGATTTAAGCAATAAACAATCGTTTTGCCCCGCGCCTGAATTTCCTGTTCATCTTTATACATATCGGCAATCCAGCCCGCTGATTGCGCTGGCGGACTGATATTATCCCCATCAGACACAAAGGTAATAATCGGAGAAGTAATTGCACGAAGATCAAGCTTGATTCCATCTTCCGTAGTTAATTTTCCGCTAGTTAATTCATTTCCGACAAATAGTTTATCAACCAACCACTTGATTTCTGGTGTGTTAAATTGAATAAAATCTCCCCACCATTTTTCAAATTGTAAATAGCGTTCGCTCTCTTTATCAATATTGGCATATAAATCATACTGTTTACTCCATAAGAAATTAGCCGGATTAAGTAAGTCAAAATTAAGAACTAAATAGGTTCCATCGAACTTACCACCACCCAAATCGCCTAACAACGAATTAATCCATGAGCCACCAATCAAACCGCCAGCATAACGCATCGGATAACGACCGCGTTCACCATTCCAATACGAGAGTGGAGAACCAGCAATCATTATCGGACCAAAAAGATCTGGTCTTTGCATCGCACTAAACATCGTCAAATAACCAGCAGCACAGTTACCCATCGCACACATTTTAGGGCTATTTGGATGAAGCTCTGCTACTTTTTCATAAAATTTAACCTGCCCCTTGATAATATCCTCATAAGTTTGCCCGTCTAGCGGAGTGGCATTAAAACCAACAAAATATACCGGATGACCATTTTTTAATGCAGCGCCAATTTCGCTATCTTTTTTGAAACCGCCAATTCCCGGACCTTGTCCAGCACGTGGATCCTGAATCAGATAGGGGCGCTTGTTATTGTCAGTCAAAACACCTTCAGGCGGTAGTATTCGTGCTAACCAGTAGTTAATCGGACGTTCAAAATTTGAACCATCCATCAGTTTTTCAAATTTAAAATTAAGTACAGTAGAAGAATTATCCTTAGTCATATTAAGCATTTCATTGCCACGTTTACGCATCACATCCATAAATAATGAACTGCGTTGCATAAAGTCTAGCATATACTCTTGAAACTGTTTAGCATTAGCTGTCAGTGGAATTTTATTTTGAAGTAAATTCATCCCTAGCATTAAATTTTGATTCATTTTTTTCTCTCACTCTCAATAATCGGGTAAGACCGCCCTCACGGGCGGGACTTCCCACACCACCGTACGTGCGTTGTCGCATACGGCGGTTTTA
>JAIEPY010000133.1 GCA_019748155.1 Burkholderiales bacterium
AGTAAACCCATTAGTTGCAGTCAGTTGGGCTCTTAGTGGCAAATTTGACTTATGATAGTGGGCGAGCAGTTACAATATTTTAACTATTTCTATATGACTGCATTGGCAAGCTAAATGCAGAGCTGTATTCCCATGACAATCTATTTTATTGACTTCTAATCCTGTAATCCTAATAATTTTATCAAGGATTAGACTATTGCCTTTTTCACAAGCTAAATGTAGTGCCGTATGCCCACTATGTGTTGTATAATTAACTGTGTTGTGGATTTTTTGTGGAAAATAAAGCTCTACTTTATTATAGAATTCAATTAAGTTTTTTTCACTGACATAATGTAAAATGGTTTTGTTTTCATTCATTTCTTGTAAACAGAGGAAATGTTCTGTATCATGGTATATATACTCCTCTAAAAGGTGAGGAAAAATATATTTATCAAGAAGCAAATCAAGCAATGCTCTGTCTTCATAAATACACGCGTAGTGGAAGCCAGTACAGCCAGCTTCATCTTGAAGTTCAAGGTCAATGAATTTTGTGGACAGCATTTCTTTTGCTAAAGTAAATTGCTTCTCTTTACAATATTTAATTAATTGCAGACTATCAGCATTAATAGTTTCATTTATTGGCGGTTTTATTTCTATCCTGGTTTCATTTTGGTTTTCCATTTTAACTAACTCCTAAGTATTGCCTCTTTCTATGACAATACAACTTATTCGACAACACTTGTTGCATTTTGGTTAAGTGTCATCGTTTTCTAATGATTGACTATTGCCACCCTTGCTAATAAACTTCTCTTGTTCCTTAACTAAAGGAAAGTTCTGGGCTATGATTTGCTTAGTTGATATGTCGTGAGTAGCTTTTTTTTGCACGCGCTTACGAAGCTGATAAATATGACCACCAATGTCTGGATGTAATAACAAATAAAAATTTGCTATGCTGATTAATAAATAAACTAATCTTGTAATAAATGTGTTCTCTCCAAAGCTCATAACTACCACATCTATATCTAGCAAAGCAATTAACCCCCAATTAAGTGCGCCACTTAATGCAAGTGCCAAAATAATAAACTGGATAAATTTTTTCATGTTTACCTTTAAATTTGAGAAGGTTATCATTGGTTAGCTCTGACCATTTTTGCTTGACTTTTCCCTTTATTGCCCAATTAAATTTACCACCTTGCGAACATTGTTGATACCTTTGATACCAGCAATTGCAGCCTCAATCTGTTTTACTTGACCCGCATCGTCACCTAATAAATAAACAACTCGACTGGAGGTAACTACCTTGATATTATAGGTATTAACATCTTTCTGGGCAATTAATCGTGATTTAGCGGCTGTTGTTAAATATGCATCGTTAGCGATCTCGCTAGCCTTTTCATTTGCTCCAATACTTAGATAATTCCAAACTTTGCCAACTCCCATTACATTAGTAACTGCCGTAGTTGCTTCGACTTTATCCTTGTATGTAGCTACTCGACCAGCTAAAAGCACACTATGCCCATAACTTGCAACCGTAAAACTTCTTTTAGGAAATTTATCACTTAAAATTTGATTTACTTTATGTTCTAAGATTTGATCATCAGCCCTATCTATAAAACCATTTGAAGTAGTTGCTGAAGAATTAGTGCCAGTTGCAAATACAGTATTTGGCAGAATAAAAGCAGTAAAGCTAATAGCGATTAAAACTCTAAGCAATTTGCTAGTTTTATTTGATTTTTTGTAATTTATTAATTTTATTTTATATATCTCCACAAAATTATATTTGATATTCATTAATAGTTATACGTTAAAGTTTTTTCTGACGCAAAAGGTGAGCAATTAATGAAAGTACAAACAAAACGATAAAGATTAAGAATATTATTTGTGCTATTGAAGCAACCGTTGCAGCGATACCAGTAAAGCCAAGCACTCCAGCAACTATAGCAATTATAAAAAATACTAATACATAATACAACATGTTGCCTCCCTTAAAATTAAATAAAATCTTAATTGGAAATTACTGTATGTTAATGGTTATAATATTTGCATTACCGAGTGTCCCAGTTATTTCTATTGGTACAGTAGTAGCAGCCTGAGCAGTACCGTTGACTCCAATTGTAAAATTACAAGTATACGTTTCTCCGCTAGTAGTTACTGTTTGATTGCAGCCACTACCAGTGGCCGCGATATTCAAACCATAAGTATCCCCACTTGGCGGCATTACAACATACGCTCCAGGTTTGCCATTTGGCGTGTTAAAGCTTACACTATAAACACCTCCAAATGTTCCTTTACTATCACAGTTGAGTGTGCTATTATCTTGAAGTGTGCAATTATTAGTCTGTGCGCCAACAGTTAATTTATAATTCTGGAGATTATATTGTGTGTTACCACCAGAAGGTGTATTACTGGTGCCAACATTACAGCTTATTAATGCCGTAGCCCCTAAGATGCCAATTATTAATATATTTAGATTTTTCATGATTGGATATCCTTATTTAATGGTTGGCTATTGCCACCTTCGCTAATGAAGTCTTTTTGTTCCTTAGACATTGGAGATTTTGGCACTATCAAATGATTATAAAAATCATTATTTGATTTATCCCAACTTTCGTCAGCAAAATCTGGCCAGCTTTCTTTATTAAAGCCAGGAGCTTTTTCAATATCATCTTTGCTAATATTAATTTTAAATGCGTTATTATCAATGCAATATTCAAGGGCAGCCCAAGGTATGGCATAAAACTCGCTACCAATCCCCATAAATCCACCACGAGCTAATACAGCATAGCGTACCATGCCATTTTGTTTATCTAGAACCAGCTCCTCAACCTTTCCTAAAGCCTCCTGATTAATTCCAATGATTTTTTTGCCGATTACATCAGCTGTTCGTACAATATTGTTAGATAGGTTTTCCATTTCATTTCTCCTTTGAATGGTTTATTTTTACTAATGATTTATACCGGCATGACGCTAGTATAATCTTCTAAGACTAAAAAGCTATTTGCGCACCAAATTGAATTATATTTTGTCTAAGTCCAGTAACAGACCAATCTTCAGCTCTTAATAACCAGTTTCTATTTAATGCCCATTGTGCACCTGCTCCATATAAAACCCCAATATTATTAGCAAAGTTTCCACCGCTATTAGCATCGACATTTTGGTATCCAGCTACCCCAGCCCTTCCATATAATGAAAATATATTACCTAACGGTATAGTACCTTTAACTGCAACATCCTCTATACCAACTTGCCCACTAGAATTAGCTGAATTAGAAGCTAACCATAAATGGTTATATCCAACTTCTGTTGCTAGATAGCGATTAATGTTATATCCAAGGTTTGCACCCAACGAGTAATTATTTGTTGATGCTCCGCTGGGTTGCCCATTATTAGTGTTATTGGTAAATGAATAACCTGTTGCAACACCAGTATTAATATTTACATATAACGGCTGGGCTTCATATGCTTCATCTCCAATTGCCAATGTTGAAACTGCAATTAGAATTATTCCAATGATTCTTTTCATTTTAATGATCTTCCTAAAAATTAAACTACAACTTGTTGATCTGTATATATTATATAGCTCTAGATTACAACGGTAAGGTTTTATTTATTGTATTAAGCTGCGCAACATCCAGCCTATCTTTTCATGAATTTGCAGACGTTTAGTCAGTAAGTCCATCGTCACTTGATCATTAGCTGTGACAGCTAAAGGCAACACCTCTCTGGCAGTTTTAAGCACGATCTCATGTGATTCAATCAAATACTGAACCATATTTTGTGAGTCAATCTCACCCGTATGTTCTTTTATTTTAGTTAAGCCACTAAATTCAGAATAGCTACCAGGGGCGATAAAGCCAAGTGCTCGTATTCGTTCTGCAATCGAATCTACAGCGATAGCTAACTCCATATAATGTTCCTCAAACATTAAGTGCAGACTATTAAACATTATTCCTGTCACGTTCCAATGGAAATTGTGAGTTTTTAAATAAAGTGAATAACTGTCAGCAAGTAATCCCGCTAAGCTATTAGCAACCAGAGTCCTATTTTCTGGACTTATGCCATCATGAATATTAAAAAATTGTTGCTGTAACATGTTAAGTTCCTTTTAATTGTGTAAACTATTATATTAAAATGTTTTCCTAGTCTTCTCGCTACATAAAATACATTCTGTGTCTTTCAACTGAGACCATTTGTAGTTACTGGCAGATGAAATAATGGATCATTAAAGTCAGCCCATTGATCATTTTGAAAACACCTTGTAGATGTGACAACATCCTTATGTACTATGAGCCTAAAGCCTTGCTTGACTATATCATAGTCAATTGAACTCCACGGTAAGGCGTAGAGCTTGTTATTGCTGTGCATAGAATCCCCAAAAGACAAAACAACGTATAACACCGTACCATTTTTTTTATCTAACACGATATCCTTAATTTTACCCAAATCTTCATTTTCGGCACTAAGTACACTTTGACCTATTATATTGCTGCTTTTAATCGCACCATATTCACGTTTATCCACTTTAATACTCCTAAAAATTTGCTTCCCTTGATAAACCTAATTAAACTTATCATGCATAACGCTAACTATTTAACAATTGGTAATTTCTTTCGTCTGCCACCATAAACCGCACCAATAACACTAGCAAACCCGCTCAATAAGATTGCAGTAAAAATAATTAGTGAGGTTTTACCCATGTTATTAGCATAATTGTCAATTTGTTTATTGGCATTCTCCTCTTGCTCTTTTGTCACAATAAAATTTTGCTGTAGTTGTGAATCATTGCTCATATCCATTGAGGATTGATAAATGGGTTGTTCCGTAAGATTGAGTATATTAATGATACCGCCCATAATAGCGCTTGATGCTGTAGTTGCTATCATGGCTGTTAATATAGTGGCTAAACTCCAAGTTATTATTCCATAACAACATAACTTGTATTTACACACCACATTAGATAACATCCCTGTGAACCAGCCTCCAACTCCCATTGAAACCACACTGCTAATTGCCAGCCAACTAATAGCACCAATACTTAACGTAAAAACTTTAGTTTTACTAATATTAAGCGAAGTTAATCCAAGCCCACCCCCTAAAAAATTCAGGAGAATCTCGTAAGCAAAACAAACTACTACGCCAAGAATAATCGCACCCCACGCAATTTCACCCCATCCAGAAGATTTATTGTTTAGTTGATTAGCGTCAACAAATAGCTGCTCATTATGTGTCTCTTCCATTTTATTTACCTTTTAAATGTACTGCAATGACATTGGCCATTGCAGATTTAATTACTTAAGTTCACGCCTTATGATCTTTATCCCTATGGGGATGTGTCAGCTTTGGATCGCTTGCATCTTTTTTATTGTCCTTATTATTTGTTAATGATTTGACAGGAACAATGGAATCCTGATTTTTTTCTTTGTTGAAGGGTTTGTCTATCATACTAGCTTTCTGTGGGGCAGAACCCTCTATTTTTTTGTCATTTTGAACATTATCTTTTTCATTATCCTTATGTTGATTAGGTTTTTCCTGAGTATTATTCGGAATGATAGCCTTTTCAGGTAAAGTTTGATTTGTATTCATTTTAGTGTCCTTACTAAATTTTGATTATTAGAAAACTGTAACTTGATATTTGTATTTTGAATTCAATCATGATTTCAAAACTCGACTAAGAATAAATCCTACTATTAAAGAGATGGAAACAGATTTCCAAGGATTATCCTGCATATAGTTAGTACATTTATCTGTTGCACCAACAACCTTATCTTTTAAACCTACTACCTCCTCGCTAATTTTATTACCATAATCAGTCATGGTGTCTTTTGCATTGTTAATAGTATCTGTAATATCTTCTTTTAGATCATTCATTTTGCGTGCCTTTTTAAATAAATAATAAACTCTACTCACGACTATTCGCTAATGGCTGGTTTGAAGCTTATCGTAACCCGATCGCCTTTCTTAATTTCATGCTGAGGATCGCAACGTGATTCCGTTGTAAGTTCTCGAAGAATTGGAGATCCATTTTTGCTGCGATACTCGGTTAAGTTAGCATAAACACCTTTCCACTCAATCATGCAATTTACTCCATCATTGCTGTATAAGCCTGATATGATTGCATCCCGTGGGATTAGTACCTTATTTCCATCTGGATCATATACATTATCATTAGCTTTGAAGGTCCCCAGCTGCATAATATTTTGAGCGTGTTTAGGCACTGCAAAATCGCTTTGAGATATTACTGAGATTATAGAGTTTGACGCAACTGTTTGAATATTCTGCGACAATTTAAGCCCCGTGGGAGCACTGGCTGTTGTACTACACGCAACCAAAACTGCGGTCAGTAAACTAACTACTATGAATTTCTTCATTATATTTTCCTTAACTAAAAAATGAACTAACTTTCACCCAAATTGGCTCTGCCAGATTTAGTTGTATTGTGAAATAATTTTAATTTACAGTGGTTTACTTGGAATTCCCGGAGAAATATCTCGCTCCACTCCACTTGGTGCTCGGGTAGGAACGATCTGCTTATCAATGAGTTTATGGATATCTCCTGGTAAAACTTCTTCAGACTGTTTTAATTTCTTAGGATCTTCTTCTGGCAATATCGCTAACTTTTGATTATCCGGTGATTTAGTTGTATTCATCTACTATTACCTTCTAAAACAAGTTATTTTTTATCACCTAGGGCAGTGTAACTTGATTTTACTTATTATGACAACTGCACATCTAATGCGAAATACTACCCCTAAATATTTATGGGTATAGAAATTATGGGTTTATTAATAACCTGAGCTCATGGTAGTTTCTAAAATTTACATTAGTATTCTAAATCTGTTAGAATGAGTCTAGTAGGATCATAAATTTTTATAATTTAACCGCAAATAGTTGGGTAAATTATGCAGAAACTAAATGCTATGTTTACATGGAGATTATTATTATGAATAATTCACAGTATTTCGCCCAATACAAAACTGCTTGTGAGATAATTTTTGCTTCTCATGGCACAGATTGGCTCTATTTGAAGGACTCTGAGTTTAAATACCAAGCAATGACTAGCTCGATGCTTAAATTTATTGGAATGGCATCGCTGGAAAATGTAATTGATAAAACTACGTTAGAGATACATGTAACGCAAAATGAATCTTGTCATAAATTAATTGCCAAATTTCAAAAGCAGGATGCTAGTATTCTAAAATCGAAAAAACGTGGTATTTATTTAGAGGTAATCCCTCATGAAATAGATTCAAAAATTGTAATAATCTATAAAACGCCAATAATAAATCCATCTACCCACGAAGTAGTTGGAATCCATGGACAAATAAATCCCATGTTGTGGCCAAATATCATTAAGACTTTATTTAAAATGCACGGGAGCAAGGGTTTGCTACTTAATGCAAAGCATATTAATGACCCATTAAAGGACTATCCACTTACCAACATACAACATATGGTACTATTTCTGAGTATGCATAATTACTCATATTCAGAAATAGCCTTACTAATGAGTGAGTTTGGTAATGCTATAACTCCAGTTCAAGTAAACGAACGCCTAGAAAATCTTAAATTAATTTTTCATGTCAGAACCAAAGCTCAGCTAATTGAAAAAGCTATCGGGTTAGATTTTCATGTGATATTACCATGTGATCTTTTTAATAATATTGAGACTATTGATATTAGCAGTGCATCAGCAACTATTATATGCTGTAACTGCAAATTAGGTATTTGTTTAAAACATTCTAAGACAGATGCTCCTAGAGAAACCAGCAACAGTGGATGAGCTAGAACAATAAGCTAGTAGTTTAATTCTTTAAAATTGACTAATGAAAAGCATTCAAATCATGTATAACATTGTCTTCAATGTTATGAATTGTTGGATTAGTAAATGGAGAAATATAGATTAAATCTAACCGCAGAGGAGCGGAATGGGTTATTAAAATTAATAAAATCTGGCAAAGGTAGCGCAAATGTGCATACACATGCTAGAATTTTACTAGCGGTCGATGAAAATGTTTTTAATGATGATGAACTTAGTAAGCAATTACATGTTAGTCAAAAAACTATCCAAAGAGTTCGCACAATCGCAGTGCTTGAGGGGTTAGAGGTTGCATTAAATCGAAAGAAATATACAAGTACAAAGCGAGTAGGGAAACTTACTGGAGAAGTAGAGGCTCATTTAATAACATTGTGTTGCTCAACCCCGCCAACAGGCAGAAGTCGTTGGACATTAAAGTTATTGGCGGATAAATTGGTAGAGTTAGAAATTATAGACGAGGTTTCTTCTACAACGATCCAGCGCACGTTAAAAAAAACGAACTTAAGCCTTGGTTAAAAAAAGAGTGGTGTATACCACCAGAATGCAATGCTGATTTTGTGTGCAAAATGGAAGATGTATTGGATGTTTACCAGCGACCGTATGATGATGGTTTTCCAGTGGTCTGCATGGATGAAACCAGCAAACAACTTACTCAAACCAATTGGCGCAACTGTAGGTAACCCAGAACGTTATGACACTGAGTATATTCGAAATGGCGTGTGCAATATTTTCATTCACAATGAACCATTGACGGGTCGACGTCATACAAAAGTTACCGCTCAACGGACAAAAAAAGATTGGGCTTCGTTTATTAAAGAGTTAGTTGATGAGCAGTACCCGAAGGCTCAGAAAATCGTTCTAGTAATGGATAACTTGAATACGCACAATGGGTCATCGCTATATGAAGCTTTTGAACCATCTGAAGCAAAACGTATTTTGGACAAGCTTGAAATACACCATACACCAAAACACGGAAGTTGGCTAAACATGGCAGAAATGGAATTGAGTCATTTAAGTAGACAATGTTTGGATCGCAGAATTCCTGATATGATAGAGCTTGAAAAGGAAGTCACAGCATGGAATAGTACAAGAAATGAAAGTGGAGCTGTGGTTAACTGGCGATTTACAACAGAAGATGCAAGAATTAAATTGAAACGACTCTATCCAACTTTAGAGTGATTGGACTTAATTAATGAATTACTGTACTAGTGATTAAGTATAAATTTCAATAATATTGATGAATTGGATGAGGAATAGCTAAACCGCCAATTTCGCGGGATGGGCGAAAATACCCATCTTTAGTATTGGCAGGAGCGATAAAATCTGCAACTGCTTTACCCCACCGCCACAGGCAAATGTTTCTTTAAGCGGGAAATTAAGTTTATAGCATAACTCTTCAAGTACAAAAGCTTTATCTACTCCAAGAAGTGTAAACTCTAAAAAACATAACAAAAAACGCGCAATCGTAAAACTCTCAGCAAATACAGAATATACTTTTAAATCAACCTGATCGAGGCACTCTGGCTTAGCTGCCCAGACAACTTTGGGAGTAGACATCGAATAGTTATCCAATACATGGGCAACACTATTGTTTAGTTTAGCCTAAAAATTGATAAACTCATTGCGACGGTTATATATCTCTAAAATAAAGATGTGGTTCTAATTCCTTCCCCCACTTCTATAATTTAATTCTTAACGACCACCTTATTTAGGATCTTTTAATTTTGTGGTATCATTATTTGGTGGCGGAACCATTTTATGATTATCAGGATGGGGTTGTTTTGGCAACTTAACAGTATCATTATTAGTTTGTTTCATTAAAAAGTCCTTATAAAATTATTAATGATTTTATTATAGCTATAATTTACACATATAGTAATATTTCTTAATAATTCAACCCACTTGTTGTAATTTATACTTTATTGGTCTGATAGTATTTTTTTATACGCATCATTTATTTTTTGAAATTTATTTGTGGCAATATCAGAAAAATCTTTACTAAGGTGAGAAAATTTATCTGGGTGATATATTTGAGCTAATTTTCTATATGCTTGTTTTATTTCATCTGCTGTTGCTGATCTGTCTACATTAAGAATACCGTATGGGTCAGTCAAATCAATTTCATCACTAAATACACTACCTTCTTTACTATTATTGTTATCAATATTTAGAAAAACATTAAATTTGTTATAAAAATCTTCTGCAGCCACAATGTTTGAAACGTATAGATAAAAAATAGTATCTAGCGTAGATTTATAGTATAGTTTAATTTCAGCGTACTTGACTTTAGGAATCTGATAATTATTTGTAAAACGCCGATCCTGAGTTCCATTTTTGTTTTGATATTTCCATATATAATCAACAATTTCAGCATCTGCGGGGACGGTATCCTCTTCAATAAAATTGGTATAGCTTAGCTCTAATGAAATTTCATCATAACTTAATTTAGCATACTGTTTTTTCTTTTTATTAAAACATAATATTGCATCAGGTAAAAAATATAGTTTAATATCACCATCAGACTGTTTTATGTTTATATGATAATTGCTTACATTTGTTTTAATAAATAAAGGAGACTCTAATTTAAGTTGTGTAACTTGTCGAGTTACTAATGATGTAGCCCCAGAATTTCGTTTAAAATCATGATTATTTCTTTCAGTATATTTTTGCCATATTTTTTCTGACTTCAATAAATATTTAAAAGACTTATTTAAATCAAAAAATTTGTCAGCTTGTCCAATACTATAATCAATTTCTATAGATGTTCTTTTTTTGTCATAAGCATAAACCAAGATTAACAAAAATAACGAACCAATTATGTACATATATTGAATAAATAGTTTACTCTCATACAAAAACATTGCGCCAAATAATAATATAACACATAATATTGGTAAAAATCTAATCCTTGCTAATCTGTGATTAATTGTATTGATTACTTCATCCTGTGTAAATATTTCATCATTCAGGTTAAAATCATATTCAAAATTATTAGCATAGTTAGCGTCATTATTATCTTTATTACGTATAGTTTCCGAATTGGTAGTATCTTTTATCTTATTTCTGAAATATAGTCCACCAAATCCACCACTAAAAAAACTTCCACGAGGACCATGTGAAATCCTAAATCCCTTAACTCCATATGAATAACCAATTCCTGATTTAGAAATATTTACTCTAAATCCACGTCCTAAAGAAATACTTTTTCTAAAATACAATCCCACTGTATAGTCTCCGTTTTAAATAGGCTTCTATTGAATATCATCAGCTAGTTTTGGTTTTACTCTTAACTATTTTACTACTACAAAGTTTAATTCAATACTAGCTTCAGTTTCTTCTGTGCCAAGGTTATCTGGAACAACTAAGTCGGAAATAATATCACCAGCTCGCTGCATTAATGACTGCTGCTCTGGGCTATTTTCTTTAACCATTGGCAATTGATTAAAAATCCCGCTAACTTTACGCACTTTAGCAAAAGCATCAATGATTGCTAAGGTTGTTTCGGTTGCTTTTGGGCTTTTAAGGGTAGTTGCTAACATGTATAACCCTCGTTCAGTAAAAGCTTTAGGCTAATTTGGCGAAAATTTTAGTTTTTCAAGGTGGTCACAATTTGTGACCACCTCTATTTTTTCTTCTGTTGTTAGCTTAAATACATATTCAGAAGGAAATTTTTCAGGATTTTGACTAACCGCTTGATTAATTTCTTTGGTCTCTACACCATATAGTTCAGCAACATCACTATCAATAATAACCTTTAAATCTTGGATAATTATAATTTTATTTTCAACATCTTCATATTTAATGATATTAATAATGGGTTCTTCATTACTAGTCAAGTTTTTTTGGAGTATTTCCATATGGTTTAGAGTCATAATAATTTCTTTTTAAAATATTCCATTTATTCTATACTATTCTAATATGATACAATACAATATGTGTATTTTGAACAGGTGTTAACATAAATAAAATCAGCATTAGTAAAGCCGACAGACTTACAGAAAATAGTGATAATTTGCTCACTATTATGATAGATCTGCATTATAAGAAATTATATAACCATTATTTTGGATAACAAGCCAAAAACCCGTGCCAAGCTCCAGCCATCCCAAAAAACTGATCTGACACTGGCGAATAAAACAACCTTAAGCCCATGAGAAGCTGTCCATTTAATTTTGTCAATTATCCCTTGGCTAATTAATTGAACCATCTTCTCTTGTTAGCATTCCATCAATATCAAAAAGGGCTTATTTAATCATAAAAACTATTATTCTAAAATATTACCGCACTGAAGCACGAATAACTAACTCCGTCCCAAGTTGCTGGAGTGGATTAGCAATAGCTTCCTGATTAATCAACGCAAACAATGCTTCAGCACCAAGACGTGCCATTTCTTCAATCGGCTTTTTGACAGTGCTTAATGCTGGAGTAGTAAATTGACAAATATCACTGTCGTTAAACCCAACAACTGCAATCTCGTTCGGAATATTTAAACCAGCCTCATTAATTGCCTTAAACGCACCGAATGCCATTTCATCATTACTACAAAAAACGGCATCAGGAATTTGTCGATCTTTACTTTCCTGCAAAATCACTTTCATCGCATCATAACCACCCTGAATACTAAATTTACCGTCTTTGATTAAATCTGAAACTATAGCTATATTTTTATCTAATAACGCTTGCTGATAACCTTGCCTGCGATCAATACTCGATTGAATTTTGGCAGGTCCATTAATTAAAGCTATCCGCTGGCAATTACGCTCAATTAAAAACTTTACTGCACTCGCAGCACCAGCAACTTCATCAGCAGTTACGTTAATCAGAGACTCTCGCTCAACCTGACGATTAATCACCACCAAATTAGCCCCTTGCGATAGTGCAAAATCAATAAAACTATCATCACTTTCTTGCTGACTGACAAAAATAACTCCATCTACCCGCGAAAAATTAAAATGTTCAAGTCCACTCTCCAAATCTTTCACAATTAAATTATAATCTTTTGCCAATGTCTGATAGACTCCATTTAAACATGCTTGCATAAAACTTGGTGCTGTCGCCGATAATAGAGTCGAAAATACAATACCTATACTGTATTTACGATTCATAACTAAACTTCGAGCTTGTAAATTTGGGCGATAATTTAGTTCTCTCGCAATTTTAAGAACTTTATCACGTGTTTCGTCCGTTACTGCATTATTACCATTTAGCGCCCGAGATACCGTCATATGGGAAACACCAGCTATTCTAGCAATATCTTTAATTGTTACCAACACTATAAAACCACTCCACTTTTAAAATCACAAATTAATTAATTTTCATTATTTACTAAGTATTTAAACTAAGTTTAACGCTCTACTGCAGCAGCCTTACCAGTAAACTCCATCAGTTGTTGATAAGTAGGATAACCTTCGGTATCTCCACGAACTAAGGTTGCCATTGCACCAACTCCATTGGCAAGCTCACCACATTCTTGCAAATCTTTACCTGCTAATACTCCGGCTAAAAAACCAGCCGCAAATCCATCGCCAGCACCAACAGTATCGATTAAACGATGAGCGTGATAACCAGCTACTGATATAATTTTTGAACCATCACTGATCAAACAACCATCTTTGCCAAGCTTTAACACGACAATTTTACACCCCAGCTCATGAAAACGAGCGCAAATCTCATCGGGCTGAGTCAGACCTAACAAAAACTCAGCCTCATCCAGACCAGGTAAGATAATATCTGCAAAATTTACCATTTCGAGCAAAGTCACTTTAGCTTCTTCAGGGCTCCACAGCTTAAGCCGCAGGTTGGGGTCAAATGAAATTTTTACACCATGTTTTTTGGCGTATTGAATTGCTTGCAAACTAGCGGCTTTATTCGCAGGTGATAAAGCTGGTAAAATTCCGGTTACATGCAAAATTTTGGCGCTGGCAATATAGCTCTCATTTATATCTTTTGCTTCCAACGTTGTAACTGCCGCACCTTTGCGGTAATAATAAACATTAGGATTAGAATTATGGTATTGTTCTTTAAATAGGATGCCAGTGGGTAATCCAGTATCAAATGTCACTTGCGATAAATCAATACCCTCACCTCGAAGCGCATATTGGACATACCGCCCAAGTTCATCATCTCCCAAGCGTGAAATCCAGCCAGCCTTAAATCCTAAGCGTGAAAGAGCAATTGCTACGTTGGCTTCCGCACCGCCGATTGATTTAGTAAAATTATGTACAAAACGTAAGGGTCCGGCTTCCACTGGACTAAAAACCACCAAAGCTTCCCCAAGTGTAACTAGATCCATAATTAACCACCTCAAAACCCAAAATAATTTTTGGCATTATAATATGAAATATTCTGAACTAATTTTTTTAACTCATTTTCATCAGCCGGATATTCACCATTTTCAACCCATGTACCAATTAAATTACATAAAATTCGGCGGAAATACTCATGGCGCGTGTAAGATAAGAAACTTCGTGAATCAGTTAACATTCCGATAAATGTACCTAAGGCACCTAGATTCCCCAATGCCTTGAGCTGCTCTTCCATGCCATCGCGCTGATCATTAAACCACCAGCCTGAACCAAGCTGGATTTTGCCGCGTGCTTCATGTCCCTGAAAACACCCCATCAGCGTCGCCAATACATAATTATCATTATGATTTAAACTATACAGTATTATTTTCGGCAATCCACCATGTTGATTCATAGCATCTAAAAGTCGCGAAAGCGGTATAGCTAGCGGAGTATCATTTACGGCATCAAAACCAGTATCTGCACCGAGCTTGGCAAACATATGGCTATTATTATTGCGGGTCGCATTCATATGCAATTGCATTGCCCAACCGCGTTTGGCATATTGGTTTGCCAGAAAAACCAGTGTATGACTGCGAAATTTAGTTTCATCTTGTAAATCAACATGATGCCCGCTCAAAATCCGTTGAAAAATTGCGCTGACTTCACTATCATTTGTTTCGGCAAATGGTACATAATTAAGTGCATGATCTGAAACTTTACACCCAACATTATCAAAAAAATCTATGCGTTGGGTAAGTGCCGTTAAGAAATTATCGTAATTCTCAATTGCAACGCCACTAACCTCGCGCAGTTTATTTAACCACACCAAATAATCCGCAGCATTGATACTTAACGCCCGATCAGGTCGAAAACTTGGTAGAACCCGAGCAGCAGTAAAACTATCTTTCAATGCCAAATGCTCTGCCAAATTGTCAGCAGGATCATCAGTAGTACAAATTGCTTCAACCTTAGATTGTTTAATAATATCGTGAACATTAAGCTTGCCACTAATCAGAATTTTATTAGCAGCAATCCAGATTTTGTCCGCATTAGCTTCATTCAGCACATCATAAATATTAAAGTAGCGTTGCAGTTCAAGATGCGTCCAATGATATAACGGATTACCAATTAACTGCGGTAGCGTTTTTGACCATGCGATGAATTTATCATAATCAGAAGCATTACCCGTAATATAATGCTCAGAAATTCCACAGCTACGCATTGCACGCCATTTATAATGATCACCAGCTAGCCAAACTTGAGTCAGATTGGCAAACTGTTTATTTTCATGGATTTCATGTTGTTGAATGTGGCAATGATAATCAATAACTGGAAGGTCTTTGGCGTAATTATGAAAGAGATTTACTGCAGTAGGATTACTCAGTAAAAAATCATTATCCAGAAAGCCTTTCATTGTGTCTCCTTTAGACAAATCTATTTAGAATTGATTATACTACAAAATAAAACCACTCCAGTTATAATAATGGAATTAAATTTAATTCGAGAGATAAATAATGAAATCCAATATAAGAAATTTGACACTAGTCGTGGCACTAACTTTAAGTTTGAGCAGCTGCGCAACTATTTTAGGCGGAAGCAAATCAACAGCCGAAGCCAGTGGCGATGGTGTTGGTCCGGCAACTATTTCAGATGGTAGCCAAGTTTTAAGTAATGATAAATTTGAAGCGCTAACTATTGGAGGTAGCTTTACTGGCAGTAGGCTGACTGTCATGAAAAACATGAATATTGAAAGTGATGCAATTTTAACAAAAGTAACCGTAAAGGATGATAGCGTAGTTGGAGGTAATCTGATTAGTAATGACTCAACTTACAAAGACACACTTAAAGTCGGTGGAAACTTAATCAGTAATGATAGTTATTTTGCCAAAGGAATTGAATTCAACGGTACGCAGCTGGAATTAAACCAAGCTAGCAAGGTTATTGGTAATATTATCAGCACCAGCCGCAATCAAAGTACGATTGTAATTAATCACTCAACCGTCAAAGGTGATATTGGCTTTGCCGAATCAAATGGGCTATTGGTATTAAAAAACAAAGCCACCTTTAAAGGTCAGCTAATTAATGGTACAATGAAACAAGAATAGCCAGCCTGCAGCATACCACTTAAAACCGAACAAGTTGAAATAAGGATGTAACATTGTTAGTTACAATACGGCAATGACGATTTACAAGGATCTCTAAAAATGGAAACAAAAGAAGTATAACCGTCTATTGTCGAAGCTAAGTTAGCTCCCTAATCTGTTCTTCTCTGGGCAAGTGAAAATAAAAAGCACAAAGCTAAGCAACCAGAGTTTAGAACTAGCCAAGCTGAAGAAAGAAAATCCCCAGCTTAAAATGGAACTATGCATCCGCAGAAATCAGGTGCACCAAGAGGCAATCTCTTGAGCTACCATCTCATTTGGACTTTTAAACCCAAAT
>JAIEPY010000118.1 GCA_019748155.1 Burkholderiales bacterium
ATTTGGGTTTAAAAGTCCAAATGAGATGGTAGCTCAAGAGATTGCCTCTTGGTGCACCTGATTTCTGCGGATGCAAATTAAACAGCATAATTAGTTTAGAGGCTTTAATCATGAAAATAGCTACTTTTATTTATCAGCAACAACGTTGCGTTGGACAAGTTGATCTAGAAACGCAGAAAATTGGTATATTTGACATATCTCCATCTCAAGCTCAAAATGGTGCACAGTTTATTATTGAGCTTTTAGCTGATGGGCAAGCTTTGCCAAAGGTTAAGCAGTTTGTTGCATTAGCAGATGTTAGGCTTGAAGCACCGATTATTCGTCCGCGCCGCAATATTTTTTGTGTTGGCAAAAACTATTTAGATCATGTCAAAGAAGTTGCCAAAAGTGGTTTAGGCAGTGGCGCAACCTCGTTGGCAGCAGCACCAGAATATCCAATATTTTTTTCTAAAGTTCCTGAGAGCGTAATCGGAGATCAGGCATCAATTTTGGCGCATGAAGGATTAACTGCACAACTTGATTATGAAGCTGAATTAGCAGTTGTAATCGGTAAGCAAGGATGCGGAATCACTAAAGAAGAGGCGTTGGATTATGTGTGGGGTTATACAATCATTAACGATGTGTCAGCACGTGATTTACAAAAGCGTCACCAGCAATGGCATTTAGCCAAGAGTTTAGATAGTTTTTGTCCAATGGGTCCATGGATGGTGTCCAAAGATGAAATTAACCATCAGGATACCTTGGTTAAATGTTGGGTAAACGATGAACTTCGCCAAAATTCATCGACCAGTCAGTTTATCTTTGATATCCCAACTATAATTGCGACTCTTTCAGCCGGAATCACACTTTATCCGGGGGACATTATTGCAACTGGTACTCCTAGTGGGGTGGGTATGGGGTTTTCACCACCAAAATTTCTTAAATCAGGCGATGTAGTCAAGATAGAAATTGACGGGGTTGGCATATTAGAAAATAATGTTTTATAATTTGACTTATAGGGATAGTTCATGCTGCAACTAGTGGCTTTGATGGCTGCAATGTTTTTTGGTTATGCGATTAGGCGCTTACCATTGAGTATTGCTGTTCTTAATAAAAGTTTATTTTATATTGTCGTACTGATTTTGCTGGTAATGGGCTATGAGCTTGGCAGCAATAATGCAAATTTAGTTGCAGAATTATCTCAATTAAGTGAAATAGTTCTGATTTTTACACTGTGTTTGTTTATCGCTAATTTTGTGGCTGGCTGGTGGATTTTAAAGAAGTTAAATTTACAGCTGCGTACTCCACCTCATGCAAGTAAAAGTGCTAATTGGTGGTTGTTTGTTAAAGAAAGTGGTAAATATATTGTAATTATTGTGCTGGGTTTAATCTTAGGTGTTATTTTTAGACAGCCCATCAGCGCACTCAATGGAATAATTTCAGGCTTGTTATTTGTGTTATTGTTTATCATTGGTCATCAGATGCGCCTTGCCGGTGTCTCGTTACGTCAAATTATTTTTAATAAAAATGGTTTACGGCTTGCACTAACGATGATGATTAGTTCGCTGCTTGCTGGTTTGATAGCTGCAATAATCTTAGGTCTACCAGTTAAGTCAGGTCTGATGCTAAGCTCTGGTTTTGGCTGGTATACGCTTTCCAGTATTTTAAACACCAGCTTTATTGATCATAATTTTGGTGCGTGCTCATTTTTTATTGATTTTATCCGTGAAGTAATTGCAATTATTTTAATTCCTAGCCTGGGGCAGCGCTATCCGGCAACTTTTGTCGCATATAGTGGAGCAACTGCCATGGATTTTTCATTGCCAGTTATTAAACAGAATTTGCATGAAGATTGTGTTTTGCTGGCGATTTCCAGTGGAATGCTGTTAAGCATTGCTGTGCCAATTTTGATTACCTTATTTGCCAAGCTATAGCGTATAATCATGGAATAAGTTCTGATATTGTTAGGAGTAAGATGACTGATATCCATGAGATGAATGATTTGTTTGAGCAGCGCAATATTTATCTAACCCCCCCTGCAAGCGTAGATGATCAAATTAAGATTTTGCGTAGCCGTGGTATGCTAGTTGATGATTACGCTTATGCTAAAGATTTTTTGGAAGAAGTTTACTTTCACCGTTTTCTAAGTTACTCAGTGCCTTTTTTAGCCAATGGTGATAGTCGGCGCTATCAACTGAATACTAAATTTGCTGACGTAGTCAAGGTTTATGAGTTTGACAGCCAGTTACGTTCACTGCTTTTGGATGCAATCGAAAAAATTGAAATTTCTGTTCGCACCCAGTTCACTAATCTTAGTTGGAAGTACGGTTCGCATTTTTATCTAAATCATAAACTATTTCGTGATCATCGCCAATTAAATGACAGCATTGAACGGATTCAATTTCAAATTAAATCCGGGCATGATTTATTGGTCAGTGAATATTATCATCGCTATAACGATCCAGCGATGCCTCCAGTGTGGATTGCCGTTGAGTTAACCACTATCGGGCAATTAACTAAATTATTTATGAATTTAAAGCATGCGGAAGATAAAGAAGCTGTTGCACAGCGCTATCAAATACATTATAGTGTATTGCAAGCAATAATGGATAATCTGACTTTAATTCGTAATTATTCAGCGCATCATACCAGAATCTGGAACCGTCATTTTAATTTTGAGTGTAGTTTGGATAATCAACATCAGCTAATTTCTCATGCGCTCTGTGATGGTAGTCGGATGTATAGTGTCTTGGTGTTAATCACATATATCCTGAAAACTTTGGGCGTTGAGCAGCCTTTTTATAAGCGTTTAATCGGCTTAATTTCAATTTATAATATTAATGTCGATCTAATGGGATTCCCATCTGATTGGCAGGATAATTTTAGTATCTTACTTCATGGCAAAAAATAAGCAAGTAATCTTTCTAATGGGACCAACTGCCTCGGGTAAAACTGCCTTGGCTCTAAGCCTAGCCAAAAGCTATCCGATTGAAATAATTAGTGTCGATTCTGCGTTAATTTATCGCGATCTGAATATCGGCAGTGCCAAGCCAACGCTTACAGAATTAGCTGCTGTGCCACATCATCTGATTGATATTTTATCACCCTTGCAAAATTACTCGGTAGCTGATTTTTTGACTGATTGTAATCGGGCGATTGGTGAAATTTGCAGCCGCGGCAAGCTACCTGTTTTAGTTGGTGGCACAATGATGTATTTCAATGCTTTGATGAACGGAATCTCTAAATTACCCGAAGCTGATTATGAATTAAGAGCAAGACTTGAGCTTGAGTTTAATAAGTTTGGCAATCAGCTTATGCATGAGCGCTTGATGGCGTTAGATCCTGCTAGTGCGAATAAAATTGAAATTAATGATACTCAACGAATTGAACGAGCCTTGGAGGTTTGCTACCTTACAGCTAAACCAATGTCGCAGGTTCAAACTGAAACTAGGTTGGCTGGAATCGTTGATTGTGATTATTTACCTTTGGCAATAGTGCCGAGTAATCGCGGACTACTTCATCAGCGAATTAATCTGCGCTTTGATCAGATGCTTAGTGATGGATTTATTGAAGAAGTTCGCCAGCTCAAACTTGACTATCCAGAATTAACTGCTAGGCATAACTCCATGCGCATGGTGGGTTATTCACAAGCTTGGAATTTTTTGGCGGGCATTCTTACTGAACTTGAAATGATTGAGCAGGGCAAGGCTGCAACTCGGCAGCTGGCCAAACGTCAAATTACCTGGCTACGCAGCATGGAGTGTGTGGCAATTGATGATTCTGAGCTTGATGCAAGTAATTTATTAGCAGAGGCAACGAAGCTTATTGAGCAATGGATGCATATTAAATCTTAATTGTGCTGTTATCTGCATCCAGAATTTTTTCTAGCTGTTCACTGTTTAATTTTGCTTGTGTGATATAGTCATCATTCATTTTACCCGTGTAGTAGGCGCGCATTTTTTGTAACTGCTCTTCATCCAATGTCCTAAATATTTGCGCGGCATCGGTAGCTTGTTTAACGCTTGCTCCTAAGAACTGATGGCTCTGAGTTGCGACTAAGAGCGCGGTTTCAAAAGTCTCGCGGTAAATATCCTCACGTTTAAATCCCATATTGAGTGCTTCATAGACATCGGTTCGACTTCTTGCTCTAAGTAAAATTTTTAGTTGAGGATAGCTGTGTTTTACCATTGCTCCGATTTTAATTGCTTTATCACTATCATCTATTGCGATTACCAATAAACTAGCTTTAGATAATCCTGCGATTTCCAAGAGATCCATTCGTGCGGCATCGCCGTAGAATACTTTATGCCCAAATTTGCGCACCGTGTCAACTTGGTTCGCGTCAATATCCAAAATAGTGCTTTTTATGCCATTAGTCAGCAAATAGCGCGAGACAATTTGACCAAAACGTCCAAATCCGGCAATAATAACCTGATTATCTTGATTTACTACATCTGAGTCTAGTTGTTGCGAGCTGTCATTGAGTTTGGGGGCAATTATTTTTTCATAGACCATCATGATAATTGGAGTGAGTAACATGGAAAGGGCAACTACTGCAACCAATTCTCTGGCAAGCTCAGTCGTGAAAATCTGGTTCTGGCTGGCATAGGAAATAAGGACAAAGCAGAATTCGCCACCTTGAGCTAATGTTAGTGCGATTAACCAGCTATCTTTACGTGCATTACATAATGATCTGCATAGCATGAATAATACTAGAAATTTAATGATGACTAATGCAAGTACCAATCCAGCGATTAGCCATAAATGTTCACCAATAATTGTAAAGTCAATATTGGTTCCAACCGAGATAAAAAATAAACCCAGTAACAAGCCTTTAAATGGTTCAATATCCGCTTCTAGTTCGTGACGATATTCGCTCTCGGCCAATACAACACCAGCAATAAATGCTCCCATGGCTGGCGATAAACCAACATAATTCATAGCCAGGCTAATTCCGATAACCAACAGTAGTGCTAATGCGGTAAAGGCTTCGTTTAGATTGGAGTTGGCAATAAAACGAAATATTGGGCGAAGCAGATATTTACTCCCGCCAATAATGAATATAAGGATGGCGATAACTAATAAAGTTTGTTCCCAGCGATTAAAACCAGATGAGCTATTAGTTATTGCTGCTGAATGTTCTCCCAATAGCGGTAAGAATGCTAATATCGGGATTACGGCTATATCTTGAAACAAGAGTATGGCGAAAATAGTATTTCCGGCATTTAATTTAATCCAGCCTTTTTCATGAAGCATTTGCAGAACAATTGCGGTAGAGGATGAGGTAAAAATCATACCTAAAGCAAGCGATGTCGCGAGTGATAGACTACAAAGTTTGGCAATGATGGTAATAACTAGTGTAGTTAGAATAACTTGTAGTCCACCAGTAAGTAATAATGATCTTCTAAGCTCCCAGAGCATTGATGGCCGCAACTCCAATCCAACCAGAAAGAGCATCATCACCACACCAAATTCAGCAAAATGCATAATATTCTCGGTATTGGAACCAACCAATGATAAAGCAAATGGTCCAATTATAATTCCGGCAATAAGATAACCTAAAACTGAACCAAGCCCAATGCGTTTAGCTAAAGGTACGGCTACCACCGCTGCAAGCAAATAGATAAAGGCTTGAAAAAATACTTGGGAGTTATTCATGTTGTGTAATTTCTAAGACGGTTGAATTTTAATTTGGATGAGTAAGAAGAAGTTGCTAATAAATCAATATTATGTCTGGTAGATAATAATGCCCAATTCTATCGGTATAAAATTGGGCATTGTTTTTTAATTAATGCTGTTGGTTTGCTGTATGCCAGCAACTAACCATTTTGCACCTTCAAGCGTGGCAGGTTTAGTAAAATTCCAAATTTCACTAAAGTCAATTGCCGGTGTATTTGGTGATTCGCTTACTTTACCAAAGAATTTTACTGAAGCAATGAAATTACCATTTTCTGCACTAGATGCTAAAAGCTGGCAATCCAGTTGGCTAAAATCAGCGATATAATCATTTTCACTGATTAATTGTTTAATCTCGGCATAGAGCTCTGGAGTCATATATTTTTCAACTTCGCTAACATTCTCAGGTGTATTCATGCTTTGAATATGTAAAAACATCCCTTTTGCCTGACGTAAGAAATATTGTGCTTCCACCCCATCTGCCATACGTTCAAAGGCTGGATTAACTGTTGCTGCAGTTTGCTGATTAGCTTGCACGCTTTGTCCTGGAGCATAAGCACTGTTGTCTTTACGGATATTAGGAATATTGAAATTATTATTAGCCTGTGGTGTAGCCAGATTACCCGATGCTGCTTGCGGTATTGATTTTTTGCGGAATAGCATTAAACCAATTGCTAATAAAATGCCAAGAATACCAATAATTCCCCAAGGAATATTACTACCGCTACCAGAGGTCTCACGTGCGGTCTGTGAGCTAGCCGATCTATCTGAGTTCATTGCTTTACCCAGCATATAACCACCAACTGCACCAGCTGCTGCTCCGGCTACCACTCCACCAATTCCCGGTCTGCTTCTTTGTTGGGTTGCTCCAGCAGGCGCTGCATTAGCTCCTGGTTGATAGTTATTATTAGTAGTTCGAGTTGGTGTGTTTCTTTGCATACCTAAACTTCGAGATTTACCCATCCGCGCAGCGAACGCACTTTGTGAGGTTAGTAATGCTGCAGATATTAGTAATACACTTAATTTTTTGCTGATATTTTTCATAACTTATTGTCTTGTCTCTTAAAAAATTATTCTTTAGGGCTAAAACCAAAATGAGATAAAGTATAGTTGGTCACTATTCTACCACGTGGAGTACGTTGAAGTAAACCATTTTGCATTAAATATGGCTCAATTACATCTTCTATCGTGTCGCCTGACTCACCAATTGTAGCGGCTAGATTATCTAAACCAACTGGACCACAGTCAAATTTCTCAATAATAGCACAAAGTAGTTTGCGATCCATTATATCTAGTCCTAAATGATCGACATCTAACATTTGCAAAGCTAGATCAGCAGTAAGCTTATTTACTATACCATCACTTTTTACATCTGCAAAGTCGCGCACCCGGCGTAACAGGCGATTGGCAATACGTGGCGTGCCACGTGAGCGATTAGCTATCTCGGCTGCACCTTCATCATCAATCTCCATTTTTAAGAGTCGTGCTGAGCGTTTAACCACGATTTTTAATTCTGCCGGATTATAAAATTCTAAGCGAGAAATTATGCCAAAACGATCGCGTAATGGATTAGTTAGCATACCAGCACGGGTTGTTGCCCCAATGAGCGTAAATGGAGGCAGGTCAATCTTAATTGAACGTGCGGATGGACCTTCACCTATCATGATGTCTAGCTGGAAATCCTCCAAAGCCGGGTAGAGAATTTCTTCAATAATTGGTGACATGCGATGAATTTCATCAATAAATAAAACATCATTAGCTTCAAGATTGGTTAATATCGCCGCTAAATCACCTGGCTTTTCTAAGACTGGTCCAGATGTTTGTTTGAGGTTTACGCCCATCTCGCGAGCAATGATATGAGCAAGTGTAGTTTTTCCTAATCCCGGGGGACCAAACAGCAAGACGTGGTCAAGTGCTTCCTGACGTTTTCGTGAAGCTTGAATAAAGATTTCCAGCTGATGTTTTACTTTATCCTGACCAATATATTCTGCAAATTCTTTGGGGCGTAGTGCGCGCTCCTGAAGGTCTTCAGTAGAATTAATTTTAACCGCGGTAGTAATACGTGATTCTGTTGCCAGATTATCTGATTTAATCATATGGGTGTAGTTTATAGGCTTAATTAATAAAAGTTAAACTAATGGAAGAAATGATGGTATAGTGTGTGATAAAAAAAACATACGGCGATGCCGTATGTTTTTATTTTAAACGTGAGCTTTTACGTAGTCAATTGCTTTTTGAACTGTCGTAATCTTTTCTGCATCTTCGTCAGGAATTTCACAGCCAAACTCTTCTTCAAGAGCCATTACCAATTCAACTGTATCTAGTGAATCAGCACCCAAATCTTCGATAAAAGAAGCGTCATCTTTGATTGTTGCTTCATCAATGCCTAATTTGTCTGCAACAACTTTTTTAACTTTAGCTTCGATATTTTCCATGTTAGACCTTTCAAAAATGGTAATTCTTGCCCCTATGTAATCCAAACTCCTGATGGAAATTAAATCACGCGTGGATATTTTTAATAATATAATATAAGATTTGTACTATCTAGTATTATACTCTATTTATGCAATAAATGCTAAGCCTAAAACAGCTAAAAGCATAAAAATTGTATTCAATAAGTCAGTATAATAATAGATTGAGTGGATGCGCGTCAAATAAAAATTAGAATTTTTTATTCATTAATTAGAAAAAATGACTAAAATTTACGCTATACGGTAAAATATACGCCTTAATGTATATTTTATATCTTTGTATCTGGTCGGGAAGAAGAGTTAATGAGTGATAATTTTGAGATTTGTTATTTAGATGAGATTATTATAGAAGGACGCACCGCTAGCGGAGAGAAGTTTCGTCCAAGCGATTGGGTTGATCGCTTATGTGGCATGTTAGCTGACTTTGACTTGAAAAAAGTTTCGTATTCACCTTTCTTACGTCCTATGATGTACAAAAATATGCAGTGTGTAGCAGTGAAGAAAGAACTTGAGTCTAAAGATTATGATGTTTTTGAATTTTTGATGCAATTTGCGCGTGATAATCGGCTGATTGTTACTGATTGTGCTAATTTTAAACTACGCGCTAACGCCGCAGATTGAAAAACTTTATGAAAATACTTGTATTAAACGGTCCAAATTTAAACTTACTAGGCATTCGTGAACCAGGGATTTATGGTGTAGTTACTCTACAACAAATTGAACAAAAATTACAACAACAGGCTCAAGAGAATAATGCTGAGCTTGAGTTTGTCCAAAGCAATTATGAGGGCGCTATACTCGAGCGCATCCATAATTGTTTTAATGAACCTGTAGATTTTATTATCATTAATCCGGCAGCGTTTACGCATACCTCAGTTGCGCTACGCGATGCCTTGTTAGCGGTTAAAATACCTTTTGTTGAAGTTCATTTGTCTAATGTTCATGCTCGCGAAGCATTTAGACATCATTCTTATTTTTCCGATATTGCAGTCGGTGTAATTTGTGGCTTGGGTGCTGAAGGATATAATTTTGCATTATCCTTTGCATTTAAATATTTATCTAAAGGAAAATAGTAATATGGATATTAAAAAAATTAAAGCAATCGTTGACATGATTAAAGAATCGGGTATTGCTGAGCTTGAGATCACCGAAGGTGAAGAAAAACTGAGAGTTACCTGCGTTAATCAAAATCAACCACAAGCAGTTCACTACGCACCAGCTCCAATGCAGGTGAATATTCCTGCTCCCGCTGTCGCAACTACGCAAGCTCCAACAGAAACTGCTGCAGTTCCAAGTATTAGTGCTGGCGTTACGATAGATTCACCGATGGTTGGAACATTCTATCGTTCATCGTCGCCAACCAGTGCGGCTTTTGTTGATGTCGGTCAGGAAGTTAAAGTTGGTCAGGTATTATGTATTATTGAAGCGATGAAGCTTATGAATCAAATCGAAGCAGACAAAGCTGGTGTTATTAAAGAAATTTTAGTTAAAGATGGCAGCCCGGTAGAGTATGGTCAGCCTTTATTCGTTATTGCCTGATAAAGCGCTGGAGAAAGCTATGTTTGAAAAAGTTTTAATTGCTAACCGTGGTGAAATTGCACTTCGTGTTCAGCGTGCCTGTCGCGAGTTGGGAGTAAAATCGGTAGTAATTTATTCTGAAGCTGATCGTGATGCTAAATATGTCAAATTAGCCGATGAGGCGGTATGTATTGGTCCGGCTCGTTCTGCGCAAAGTTACTTAAATATTCCTTCGATTATTGCTGCTTGCGAAATTACTAATGCTCAAGCGGTTCATCCAGGATTTGGATTTTTATCTGAAAATGCTGAGTTTGCTAGACGTGTTGAAGAAAGCGGTTTTGTTTTTATCGGTCCTCGTCCAGATGCTATTGCAACCATGGGTGATAAAGTAAAAGCAAAAGAAGCGATGGTTAAAGCTGGCGTACCAGTTGTGCCTGGCTCTGAAGGTGAATTACCTTATGATAATAAAGAAGTTATCAAAATAGCCAAAAAAGTTGGCTATCCGGTAATTATCAAGGCTGTTGCTGGTGGTGGTGGTCGTGGTATGCGTGTTGTGCATGAGGAAAGCGAATTAATCAATGCGCTCGAAATCACACGTAGTGAAGCCGAAGCTGGCTTTGGTAATCCTGCTGTTTATATGGAGCGTTATTTAACTCTTCCACGTCATATTGAAATTCAGATTTTAGCAGATGAGTACGGTAATGTAATTTACTTGGGTGAACGTGATTGTTCAATGCAACGTCGTCATCAAAAAGTTATTGAAGAAGCTCCTGCCCCTGGGATTAGGGAAGAAGCTCGTCGTAAAATCGGCGAAGCCTGTGTTGCTGCATGTAAGTTAATTCGTTATCGCGGTGCAGGTACCTTTGAGTTTTTATATGAAAATGGCGAATTTTTCTTTATCGAAATGAATACTCGGGTGCAAGTTGAGCATACCATTACCGAAATGATTACTGGTATTGATATAGTTAAAGAGCAGCTGTATATTGCCAGTGGGGAAAAACTTCGTTATACTCAAGATGAGGTTAAGCTAAAAGGTCATGCTATTCAATGCCGTATTAATGCTGAAGATCCATACACGTTTGTGCCATCTCCGGGCAAAATTGAAAGTTGTCATTTTGCAGGTGGTAATGGTGTACGGGTTGATTCTCACGTTTATGCTGGTTATAGCGTACCGCCATATTATGACTCAATGATTGCTAAACTAATTACACATGGTGAAAATCGTGGCAATGCAATCAATAAAATGTTAGGCGCATTAAAAGAATCATCTTTTGTTGGCATAAAAACTAATATTCCGCTACATCAGGAAATGTTGCAAGAGCACGGTTTTGTGACAGGTGGACAATCAATTCACTATCTGGAAAATTATTTGAAACAGCGTAGATAGTTGTTAGAGGCATGGATTAATTCCATGCTTTTTACACCTCTCAATTGAATATATTTTTAATGTAGGTAAAAATGAGTTTTAAGCAATTAATAATTAATATTGATTCGGAAAGTGCCGAGCAATTATCGGAGATTTTTTTTGATTTAGGCGCGATTTCGGTAAGTATTGAGGATCAATACGAGGGCACAGAATTAGAGCAGGCGATTTTTAATGAGCCGGGGATGGATGTCGAAAAACTGTGGGAACATAGTAAAGTATCGGTACTCTTAAATGAAGATAGCCAAGTTGAGGAGATGGTTGCTAAAGCACAAGAGCAATTGGCTAAAAAATTTGACTGGACTCACGAAGTGGTTGATGATCAGGACTGGGTGCGTTTAACCCAAAGTCAATTTGACCCGATTGAAGTTACACCTGATTTGTACATCGTTCCATCATGGCATAGCATTCCTAAACCAGATGCGCTAGGAATCGTTTTGGATCCGGGGCTGGCTTTTGGAACTGGTTCACACCCAACTACCTTTATGTGTCTGGAATATCTTGCATCTTGTGCCAGTCAAACTTCTCGGATATTGGATTATGGCTGTGGATCTGGAATCTTGGCAATTACCGCTAAAAAACTTGGCGCTGCTTTAGTTGACGGTGTAGATATTGACCCACAGGCCGTTGAAGCCAGTGTTGATAATGCGAAAGTTAATCAAGTTGAAGTAGCATTTTGTTTGCCTGAGCAATTTAAGGCTCAACAATACGATTTAGTTGTTGCTAATATTTTGTCTAATCCACTACGAATGATTGCTGATGCATTAGCTTCGTATGTGAGGCCTGGTGGAAAAATTGTTTTATCTGGGATTTTAGATAGTCAAATTGAAGAAATGAGCGAATTATATGGTAAATGGTTTGCCATGTCAACCTATCAGGTTAACAATGGTTGGGCGTGTCTTGAGGGAGACAAAATTTAATAGTTATTAGCCTCAGATATCTAGATGCTGCGGTAAAAAAAACTCCTTGGTGCAGTTTGGCGTTTTAACTTTGTGGTAAAACCATTAGAGGCTTTTTGGAGGTATCCTTCAGGATAACTGTTGAATAATTGGAACTTATTGAATAAACCATAAAAAATTCTCCAGTAAGAAACCCATCACAATGAATAACGTAGGGAGGCGTATAAACCGCATAGCCAAATGGGATTTTAAAACCAGTTACAATATATTTGTCAGCCTCTTTTTTAGCTAAAATAATAAATCCTCCACAATTTGAAGACATTGGCACCCAGAAATTCGGTGGTTTATGGTATTCAAGGTATGCACCTTGACCATAATCAGGATGCATCATATAATTTGGCGCATAAGTGGCACCAATTTCCATAATTAACATGGGAAGATTCTTATCACCTTCAAAAGTAATTGTCTCACCCAAGGCAAATAATTTGCAATTATAGAAACCTAATGTTTCTGGAGCTGCTTCAATTATCGGGATTTCCAAAATAGTTTTTTCGTTAATATATAAATCCCCAAAACCTCCAAAAACATTTGCTTCAGTAGTTTCTATATATTCTTCTCTTTCCCAATATCCATTAAGAATAAGATGAGGCGGGAAACTCTCAGAATAGTTTTTAATTATGGCTTTATCTTGTCTTAAAATCTTCTTTTGATCAGCAGGCATTAAAGTGCATCTAATATTATGTATTTCTTCCACTGATTTGCCATTATGATTTTCTAGAGTCGTTCTGGCAATTTCGGTCAGAGTATAAGGCTGCTTTGGTATTAAGTAGCCGGGAATATCTTTCGTTATCATGTAAGCACTATCACCAACACCCCAGCGATTTATTAATAGCTTTGCAATATGCGGCTTGATATCTTCAGGCAATCCCCTCAAAATCTTTAAAAAATCCTTCATTTTTTAACCTTTATTTTCACTATATCTTAGTACAATTTTCCTTGACTATGGTATTAGCACGCCATGCATAGAGTTTCTAAAAGTTACTCGATTATTTTAACAACCATGCCAAATAAACGGCTGAATTATAGTGAGTTATTGATAATTAATCATTACTGCAAAAATAATAAAAGCAGCACTGAGTAACATCAAATAAATATAAAACTTGATAATAAATTTAACCCAAACGCCATAATCAACTCGTGACACGCCCAGAGTTCCCATTAAAGCTGCTGAAGTTGGCATAATGCAATGAGTCCAGCCATCGCCAAGTTGGAAAGCCAGAACTGCGATTTGACGACCAACGCCAATTAAATCAGACAATGGTGCCATTAATGGCATGGTAAGTGCCGCTTGACCAGAACCGGAAGTTACAAAAATATTGAAAATAGATTGGAATAAAAACATGGCAATTGCTGAAACATATTCGTTTAAGCCACTTAATAGATTTGCTGAGGCGTGAAGCACCGTATTTAACATAGTAAATTGAGTAGCATCAGCACCACCCATCATTAAGATAATACCATGTGCCATCCCGACAATCAGTGCTGCTGGTAGTAAATCTGCTGCGCCACTTTTAAAGGATTTTGCCATTACGTTGAGGTTCATTCCATTGATTTTAGCTAATGTGCTAATAATTCCAATGATTAACCCCATTGCAAAAAACTGAGTTGCAATTTCTGGAATATAGTACGCTTTGGCAATTACACCGTAAACAACCCATACGATGCCAAGTGCAAGCACGGCAATGATTAGCCATGATGCAAAGCCAAAATGCTGTTTCACATTAATTTCAGATAATTGTTCGCGGAAATAGTTATCACTGTCATAACTTAGTGATTTGCGTGGATCTTTTTGAATTGATTTGGCATATATAACGCTATAAATCATGATTGATGCGGTAAAAAAAGCCCACATTATGATTCTGAATAGCGAACCAGATAATACTGGTACATTGGCAATACCTTGAGCAATAGCAACTGAAAATGGGTTCATCCATGAGGTAGCAAAGCCGACTTGTGTGGCAAGATAAGTAACCAATACACCTGTTAATGCATCATAACCCATTGCAACCATCATTGGTGCTAAAATTAACGCAAACGCAATTGCCTCTTCGCCCATACCAAAAACTGCACCACCAATAGAAAAAATCAGCACCATTACCGGAAGAATTAAAATTTTACGGCTACTCATTTTGACGATGAGTTTCATCATACCCGTTTCAATTACGCCACTACGCATGATAATGCCAAAAGCTCCGCCGATAATGAGAATAAATGCCATTACGCCTACCGCGCCGCCATTACGATCGCCTGATGTAATTCCATCATAGACGAAATTTAGAAAGCCAGATTTTCCATCACTGGCAAAAATAGCGGGTGGATTGTGCACTACTTCACCACTTGCATTAGTTTGAATCTGATAACTGCTGGCAACTAATACACTGCGTGTTTTTGTTATACCTTCGGCGGTATAACTAATTTTTTGCGTATCAAATTTACCGGCTGGCACAAAAAAACTCAATACATAAACTAGAAAAACTACTCCAAATAAAATAACCAGAGTATCAGGCATTGCAATGTATTTAGATTTTTTAGTGTTAGATTCATTCATATAATTGCTCCATAGTTGAAAGGTGATGTAACTCTATAATTTAGCATAGTTTTAATAGTTATATATGAAAATAAGTTCTTTATTAGGTAAAGAAGTTGAGCGTGGGGCAGAATATTTTTAAGCTGAATTAGTGAAAGGAGGTGGGTTTTGTTGGATATTGTTGCACAAATTAACTTAATTGCTTATATTTTAGTCGAATTTAGGAGTTTAGAGGGCTAAGTAAGGTAAAATTAAGTCCTGAACATAACCTATTCATTAATTTTATCCATGCAAATAAAAAAAATACTCCAACGTCAGCTAAAAGCCATTCCAATTCTATACATAATGATAGTTTTGATTTGGGGGGTAGTTTTTGCTGTTGTAGCTTATCATTATTTTCATGGTTTCTCAAATTCTGCGGCTGAAGAAACTTCACAAAGGCTGAGTGAAAAAAACTATCTCAATACTTCTACAATAAAATTAAGTTATTTGGACAGCGATTTTATTAATAATTTGGCAAGTGAAACTCAAGACCAGTTATTAAATGAAAAAAAATCGACACTAGAAAATCTTGATTTGCAATTTAATACACTTTATACTGAGCTTGGAGTAATTTCGTCCGTATATGATAACGATACCAAAAATTATATGTTGTTTTTAAATAATGTACCGTTAGGGCAAGTTGCCAATCCCTTGATTAAATATGGATTTCGCTTACACAATAAACAAGTTATTTTAATCTTCGAAGTTGAAAAAGTTGGCGATAATTCAGTTTATACTATTCTTGACCTATCTTTAAAAAATAAGCGAATCTTGCATGAAGTTGGGGATTTTGAGGAGTTGAAGGCTGCAACTTTAAGTAATGATCAATTGTGCGTTTATTTAAAGTTTAATGATACTAGAAAATATAGTAAAAATAGCGATTACCAATTATACCAATATTGTGGAACTGGGGGGGTTTAATAAAATTCTTAATGTTAAATCTGAGGAATACTATCAACGTAAATTTGCTGGAATGAACTCAGAACAGATAATTAAATTAGCCGAGCATGATAAATGCTATGATAGCAAAACCCAGCATTTTTATTTGGATCATAGATGTAGTTATGGAATCAAGTATTGTCATATTTTTAAATTAATTAAAGTAGAAAGCGATAATTCAAATTATCGCGATTTAGAACACGCTTGCGCTGCTTATGCAGAAACAGATGTATTACAATCTCTTCGGCTAAATTAGTGCCAATCGATAAAAACCGTAAAGACGACTTTTTTTATAATGCTTCAATTAATTTGCTTAGTAAATGCCATGATTTGGCAACCGACTGAATGTTTACTTTTTCATTTGGTGAGTGTGGAAATCGAATTGTTGCGCCAATTGAAATTGCATCAAGTGACGGAAATTTATCCATAATCAAACCACATTCTAATCCACCATGAGTTGCACCGACGTGAATATCGTGATTAAATAATTCTTTGTATACTTGTTTTACAATTGCTAACGCCGGACTTTCGGTATTTGGTTGCCAGCCTGGATAACTATCGGAATGCTCAATATCTGCGCCAATTTGACGAAAGGCTGCAGCTACACTATTAGCGGTTTTTATTTTAGGTGCGTGCATTGCACTGCGCTGCAAAGTTACCAGTTCTAGATGAGTATCTGTAGTACTCACTACGCCCACATTGCTTGAGGTCTCAGCTATCCCCAGTTTATTATTCATTCGCCATACGCCGTTAAACACACTGGCAAGAGCATTAATAAAATGTAGTGCATTATACGGGGCAATAATTTGCGTTGCAGGCGAAATCTTCTGGATGGTTAATTTTAGATTAGGGTCAGTTTCTGCAAATTCTTGCGTAAGATCTTTTGCATAGTTATTAACAAAGTCAATTATTTTTTGTGGTTCATAATTGGTGCTAGTAATGACTGCCTCACAGTATGACGGAATCACATTGCGTAATTTGCCACCGCTGATTGAAACTAAATCAATATTAAATTCATTATGTAATTGTATCAATAAATGAGCAATTTCTTTAATTGCATTAGCTCGTCCTAGGGGGATATCAACGCCGGAGTGTCCGCTAAATAAATCTTTCAGCTCAATTTTAAAAGTTAGTGCATCTGTTTTCGCTTCTACCTTTGTATACGGGTAGCTGATATTAGTATTAATCCCACCAGCACAGCCAATACAAACTTCACTATCGTCTTCTGAGTCAAGATTTAATAACACTTCTGATTGTAGCTCATCACCAATAATTCCAAATGCGCCGCTCATTCCGGCTTCTTCATCGGTAGTAATCAATACTTCTAAATCATGATGTTTAATGTCTGCAGATGATAATACTGCCAATGCCATTGCAATACCCATACCATTATCTGCACCAAGTGTAGTTTGATTGGCGGTTACCCATTCTCCATCAATATAGGCATCAATTGGATCCTTTTCAAAATTATGCTTAGACTCTTTAGTTTTAGATGGAACCATATCCATATGAGCTTGAAGAGCAATTTTCTTTCGGCCTGGTGTGCTATCTGTTGCTTTTTTACGAATTACAATATTGCCAATTGGAGTTACGAGGTAATCTAGTTGTAAGCGTTTAGCTTCTTCAATCAGGTAGGCTAAAATTTTTGCTTCTTTTTTAGATGGACGGGGAATTTGCGTTATGTTTTTGAAGTATTTCCAGACACTTTGTGGCTCTAGTTTTTCTATATTGCGATCCATAGTAACTCCTTTATAGCATGCAGGAATAGGTTTATTATTCTGGGTGTTTGAATTTCAAAGTTGCTCAAATATAAATTTATATAAACTAACTGTGAATTATAAAATAAATCGTGATGTGATGTTGATTAAATTTGCTTAATTGAAGTGTTAACCCGAAATAGAAATGTCACTTGATGGGGCGTGACAGCCCACTGAAGAAATGGTGATTTTAAAAAAATC
>JAIEPY010000099.1 GCA_019748155.1 Burkholderiales bacterium
TGATAATTATTGGGCTTGGATTCAGGATTGTTTAAATAGAAGACCGAGAGAGAAATTTGGGTTTAAAAGTCCAAATGTGATGGTAGCTCAAGAGATTGCCTCTTGGTGCACCTGATTTCTGCGGATGCATTATTTTTGTGTTTAAATAAATATTCCTATAGTGAAATATGCTCAATTATGACAACTCTAGGATATGATATTTCTAAGGCAAGAGTCAATGTGCATCTGAAAAATCTTAAATATATTTTTGGAGTTAAAAGCAAAGAACAGCTGTTTGAAGCCGCTCTGAGTCATAAGTATAACCTATTTATTCCGCGACAGTTTCTCAAGCATGGCAGCTATCCATTAGATGATGAACTACTTATCTCTGAAGAATAATAAATATAGTCCTCTTTGTTATAACGGACTAAATAAACTAAAATAATAAAATAGGTAGTAGCGCAATGAACAAAAACTTGGCAGATGACGTGACGTTGATTTTGCTATGGCTAATACAGAACAAATTGAGCCATTAAAGTACAAGCTGACTCAGCGTCAGCATATGGTCTTATCATATTTACAGAAATATTCATACAGAGAAATTGCTTCAATTATGGCAACTCTTGGGCATAAGATTTCTGTTGGTCGGGTTAACGATCATTTAGAAAATCTTAAAAAGTTATAATTTAGAAGTGGGTAAGTACTCACAATAAATTATAGCGCGTCTTTATCTTAATCTCTTAGGGTTTAATTTATTATAGCTCTCTGCGACTTAACTTGTGACTAAATTTTGTTTTGTCAAAAGTTATTGATTAAGTTCTTATTACAAGATACCGCGTATGCTTGCATCGCGAAGGCTTATTTAAGCTTACTTCTATACTTATCTGATTTTTATGCAGTAAGTATAGAATTAAGTTTAAGGAGATGGCATGATGATGTGTTCGAGTCGCGGTTTTACAGAAAACTCTGCTAAACTTTGGGGTGGAAACCTTAAGTGTTTAGCAGAGTAAATAGGTATCAGGCTGCATTATATTTTGAGGCATAGACCTCGGTAAGGAGATTAGTCTCTTTTCAACCTGTTACCGAATCGCCAATCTGTGACTTGTATCACGTATAGGAGAATGGCTGTAAGCCGTATTTTACTTTACTCTGCGAAACTGAGCAACAGTTTTTAAAGTGAGGTACATCATGCGTTATATAGGATTAGACTTACATACGAATCAAATGACGATTTGTTATTTAGAAAATGGTAAATGTAGCTATGAAACACTGAGCGTGGACGAAATTGACACATTTAAAAAGCGCTTATTGCCAACAGACGAATTAGCTGTAGAAGCAACCGGAAATAGTAGTTATGTTTATCGGCACTGTGTTGATTTGGTGGCTAAATTGGTGGTTGTAAATACGATGCAATTCAAGGTGATTACGAAGTCATGTAAAAAGACAGATAAGAATGATGCTAAATTATTAGCTGAGTTTTTAAGTAAAGATATGCTACCTGCAGCTCGGGTAAAAAGTATTTTAGATGACCGCTTACATAGCTTGGTAGATAGCCGGAATAAATTTATTGAGCTGAGAACTAGGCTCAAAAATAAGATTCATAATTTACTTAATCGTTGCGGTATAAAGATTAAGAAAAGTAGTTTAACCAGCATAAAAGGCTTGAACAAAGTCTTAGCTTATGAAGTTGATGATCTAGTTAAATTTGAGTTAGAGCAAATAGTTATGGAGATAAAGAATCTCAATGAACGTGTTGATCAATTTGATGACAAGATCGCTGAATTTGGCAGTAAGCTGCCGGGTTTTGAAAATGTATCCAGCATCAAAGGAATTGGCACTAATACAGCAGTAACCTTGCTTAGCTCAATTGGCGACATCAATGATTTTGAAGATGAGAAAAAGCTGGCAGCATACTTTGGTCTAGTCCCAAGGGTAAATAATTCGAATGAAACAGTCAACCATGGTCGCATAACCAAACGTGGTGATGGGTTAGTAAGAAAATCGCTATTACAATGCGCTTTAATAGCGATTAAGTACAATCAGAAGTTATGTGGTTTTTACAACAAGATAAAAACTAAACGAGGTTTTGCTAAAGCAATCGTAGTCACAGCTAGAAAATTATTAACAATAGTTTATTACACATTAAAGAATGGTTGGTATTTCACAGACTTTGTAAATAACGTCCGTGAAATCAGACCAATTGGAAAAAGAGTTTTAGGTGTTATCTAATTGAAAAAACGAAGTAGATTAGATAATTAATTTAAATTTGGTGTGTTTAGTTTGTAGAGTAGCTTGACACATCATCATAGGAGAAAGTTAAAATTTGATGCTTAAATTTAAGAGTTTTATATGTGTAGGCTTAATGCTAAACTTGTCAGGTTGTGATTTTGGTAATCCTGCTATATCAGATAATAAAATTGATTCGGTTAATTCAAATAATCAAGTTAATTTAGCTACAGCAAATAATCTTCAAATCAAGAGAAGTAGATTTAGAGATGGTAGTGATCTGATAGTTGACGCCTTAGGCGTGGTACCTGTCACTCAAACCCATAAAAAATATTTATTTCGGGTTAATAATCAGAGCTCAAAGAATTATCATTTAGAAACACTTCGCATTGGCGATGATGAGGGTAAATCTCAGTTAAATAGTGATGATGTGGAAGTATCCGGCTATACCTGTAAAAATCTGATGGCTCATGCAAGCTGTAGTATTCAATTAGAAACTAAAACATTGAGCTCGGCAGACCAAACATTGGAAATGGAATTTGAAGATGATGAAGGGGATACTACTCAAGTAAATGAGCCTATTCGTCTGAGTAATAGTGCTAATCAGATGAATGGGTTTATAGTGAACTTGGATGAAGTTAACCAAGTTGTTACTACTGATGGCGACTATAGTCTGTCAATTCCTGTCTTACTTACCGAGAGTTTTTCCCAAATTAAAGCACTGAATGGAAGTTTAATTTGTTCTGGGAATGGTTTTAAAAAAGGCAATAGTTGCAGCTATCTGGTGAGTGGTCATGCCTTGGCAGATAATACGCTGGTGGGTTTAGCACTAACCGGTTATCAAGGAAATACTAAGCTAGCAGATAGTGGTGTTACTAATATCTTAGTCAGAGCAGGTGCGCAAGCTAATTTAATCATTTCGCATGGTGCTGAGATTGATCCGCAATCGAGTCATAAAAGCACAGAAATTATGCTACATAATACTGGTACTGCTTCAGCGACAATAACAAAGTTAGAAGTTGAGGCTCCATTGGAGATCCAAGCTAATCAATGTCCGAATTTGCTGGCTACTGATAGTAGTTGTAAGATTATATTAAAGCTTACCAACCCTTCTGAGCAGTTAGCAATAAAACCATCTCTTCCATTGATTGTTACATATTCAAGCAACAATCAAAAGCAGGAAGTTGGTACAAATATCTATGTAAAGCCCCAATCTACTTCAGCTGCTGCTTTTACAATATCTAATATCCAAGGTGGTTTAACTAATACTTTACTGGGGCAGACAAGTATCCAGACCGTAAAAATCCAGAATAGTGGTAGTGTTAACCTAAGCTCGATTAATATAAAATTTTCGCCATCGCCAAAAAATGGAGTTTCTATATTTTTTCCTGTAATCGGTAATGGTGGTTGCCCCTCTTTAGGTAAAAATATAAGTTTAGCACCCAATCAATCTTGTATCTTTCAACTGAAATATGCCTATAATGTTGGAAAAGCTCCAAACGCAGTGGCGAAAGTTGTAATATCAGGTAAAAGCAATAATACGTCATTTGATACCAATTACATAACTAATTACTCAGGGATTAATGATGCTAATCTGCTGAGTATTGATCCAATAGAGAGTCTGACCGTTTTAGCCAATAGTCAAGCAATTGCTAAGTCGCGCTTTACTTTGAAAAATAATCTCCCGGAAATTCCGCTAACGCTTAATTCCCTATCTTTAACTTCATCAGTACCACAACTGAATATTGTAGCTGAGAGTTGTAAAGCTGGAATGAAACTAAACACAGCAACACCTTCTTGCAGTGGTGTAATTCAATATGGTCCTCAGGCTCCAGTGCAATCAAATAGTGATATACGGCTAAGTGTTAAATTTCAGGCTGAGAATGGAACTAGGGAGAGAGAGATTAAATCTAATCAACTTAAAGCTGAAGCTAAAGATAGTTATCTGCCGCTAATTACTACCAAGTTTGCAATTGGGGATAATAAGCCATTACGTTTTAGCGGTAAGGGCACAGCAAATGATCCCTATGATTTCCTCGCATTATATTGGCGTCATCCGCTAACCTTAATTTATACTTTTACCAATGAAGGTAGTGCGCCAGCTAAAAATTTCAAAATTTTAAATTTAGATGAGACCTATATTTATTTTAACTCTTCTCCAAATTCTTGTGGACTTGATGATGGTAGTGAGCTTATGCCTGGTGCTACATGTACACTTAGTGCAACAATTGCAACTAAAAACTTTTTAAAATTAAAAGCTATACCAGGGATTGTTTCGCTAAAATTTCCTCTAATCTATAGCTATGGCGATCAGCTTAATGATTCATATTTGATTCAGGATTATGAGTTGACGCGTTATATTCAATTTAGCCGTGATTGGCTTAATGCAAGCTATCGCTATCCCTCGGCTATCTCTCCGGCAAATAATGCCTGGAACTTATCCATAACCGCAACCGTTGATATTGATTCGGCGATAACTGAGGTTGAAAAGAATATTTCAGTTACGCTAACTCCAGAGGGAAATGTGTTAGGACCAGCAACGGTAACTCCATGCACCATTAACTTTCCGAATACCAGCTGTGTAGCAAAGATTGCTTTTCCTCAGACTAATTATATTTCAGGACAGTACATTTTCAATATGAAAGGTCAGGAGAATTGGACGAGCAAGGAGAACGCATTATATCAGACAATTAATGTGAACCTTCAATAATTACAATCTTTTTTATGCTAAAATTCAGGATGGATTTACTTTTAGTGCTCCCCGTGTAGTAGGTTTTTGATAGGCTTTTAATCAGTGCTAACCCATAAAATAAATCTTAAGGAGATGAACATGGTGCAATTTATTTATAGTCTTGTTTTCTTGATTTTTTTAGCTTCGTGCAGTGGCAGTGGAACTATAAAACGACAGATGGTTAATACCGATGACTTTACTGAACTGAGTGCGCCAGATGATATTTATATTGATGCTTTGGGAGTGCTGCCATTAGCTCATTCATCAAGTGCTGGATATTATACACTCCGGGTCAATAATAGTGGCTTGCTAAGCTATTCACTGGTATCGGTTAAAATTGGTGCGGAACAAGCTGAGCCTGTGACTGCATCCTCAAAATTATTGAAAGTTAATGCAAGTTTATGCCAAGAATTGTCTGCTGATTCAAGCTGTGAGTTGCAATTGACGCCATACACGAGCAGCTCGGCGGACGTATTAATTTTGCTTAATTTTCGTAATGTTTATGGAGCTCAAAAAGAAGTCAGGCAAATGGTCAGAATGAGTCAGGATATAAAGCATAGTAGTGGTTTTGCTATATCTAATGACATAACTAATTTAATTACTACCGATGGAAGCTATTCTTTGGCGTTACCAGTTATACTTGAACGCGATTTTGAAAGTATTGCTGCTTTAAACGGAGATCTGCGCTGCCAGGATCCTGGATTTAGGCAAGGTAATTATTGTAGCTATTTAATAAAAGGTAAAGCTCTAGCGGATAATACGCTTTTAACTACCCAGTTAACTGGCTTTGCTGCTGGCAAAAAAATCGCGCAAACTCAAGCAAACATTTTAATTAGCAACAAACCTGCGGCTAATTTAATACTTTCACATGGGGTTAGTCTGAGTACTGATGGTAGGGGTAGCAGTGATTTGAGTATTTACAATAACGGAACTGCGCCAGCAGCATTTAAAATAAGTGTTGATGCAGGCGTTGAGATTATTGATCGGCAAGAATGTCTGAATCAGGCTTTAGCTGCGCAAAATGAGTGCCGTATAAGCTTACGAAGTAAGGGGAAACAAGGACAGCGCGCTAGTGCATTTATTGTTTACTATGATGAAAAAAGTGTGAGCACAACTTTGAATTATATTAATCCGGAACAAAAACCATTGCTCAATATCTCAAGTAGTAATAGTCTGCAAAACACACCTGTGTCAACCAGCAATCAACAAATAGTAACCATTACTAATACTAGTGATAGTAATTTAAATGGTATAGCTGTGGCTATAGTTGGAGCAAAATCAGCTCATTTAACTTTGGGGATGGTGCCTCAAGCTCAGAGTGGGTGTAATACACTTAATGATATTACTCTGGCTGCGGGTGCTTCATGCCGTATTGCTCTTCACTACCGTCCGCTTGAGAGTGAAAATGCTACTACACAGTTGCAAGTAAGCTTAGCTGCATCATCATCTGAGCAAGGTGCTGAACTATATAGCTACTCCATTGATTATTCAGCAATTAGGCCAACTAATTACTTAGCTATTTCCCAGATTAAAAATGTAACATTGGCTGCAACTAAAAATAGCACTCAGGAAGAAGAAAGCTTTAGCTTAACTAATTTAGCCCCTGCAGTTCCGCTCCAGTTAAATCAAATAGTACTCGAAGATTTGTCTGCACAGCTCAAACTAAGTCCTAATTCATGTGCGCTTGGAACTGTTTTGGATGAACAGCACCCTCAGTGTGTTGGGCGGATTGATTATCGCTCAGTAAGCAGTGAAGCAGCATCCAAGTCTGCACATCTAGCGGTACTCTATGGTCTAAATAATACTGGTAATAGTGATGTTTATAGCCACAGTAATCGCTTCACATTCATCCGGGAATCAAGCTCGGTTATCGGACCATTAATCCCAGATCCAGTATTTGAATCCGGGGTTAAAATTATTGAGTCTTTTGTAGTTGAAGTTAGTGGGGAAGGTGCAACTGTGCAGGAACATGAGAGTGCAAGTGAACCCTATCGTGTTTTTGCACAACGAGAAAAAGAAACTACTCTCATTTTGAAATATACCTTTACCAATATAGGGAGTGAATCAGCAACAAATTTTGCGCTAGAGTCGTCCAGTTTAATAAGTAACTTTAATCATAGCCTTAATGAATTTCCAGTTTCTGGAAGTCCTAAAGTTATAGGTATAAATGATTGTAGCAAGATATTGCATAGTAAAGGCGGTTCATGTACTCTGCAATTGAAATGGTCTGGTAAATTTATACAACAGCAACTTGTAGATGATATTGCGCAGAGCTCAAGATTTATTGTCGGACTTATGTATTGCTATGACAAGACAGGGGAAAACCTATGTAGTTTAGCGTTAGAACATCAAATGCTCGAAATAACCTTGGGTTGGGTTTCGGATTTCTCTATGCACATTCTATATAATAAAGATCAGGCTGATCTGCTTAATGAGTTGGATGTGTATGATGATGATATAAATGTTGAAGGACAATTAGTATTAGATTTTAACAAACAAAACTTTAATTTTAATGCCAATGAGATTACTATAAAAATTGGAGAAATGTTAGAAACCCAAGATGGTAACGATGCTCCGGTTGTTCAACATAATTTACATTATGGAGATGGTTCTTGTGATCTTAATCATGTACCATGTATTTTAGGTGTGGCTTATCCGAGCCATAGGGTTTTTCATGGATCATCTAATAACTCGCGGCCACCAATATATTCACACGTAACACTTGAGATTGCTGAGAATGGGAAAATAATTATTAAGTATGCTTTATGTATTGAGTGGAGACTCGCACAAGATCATTAGTAATAAATTAAAAATTTTTTGTTAAGAGTGGGGGGTATTATGTAAACAGTTTTGAAATTATTTAGTAAAGGTTAAGTCAAAATTTATGTTAAAGGAAATTAGATTGAAGATTAGTACAAAATTAATTTGTTTGAGCGGAGTGGCGGCATTGATTGGCTGTCAGAGTAATACTGGCTCGGTAAGTTCAGGTGATGTGAATAATAGTGCCACAGGTAATTCAGCCATAAATAAAAAGATATTTGTTGCCGGGAGTGTTTCGGTAGATGCTTTGGGTGTTTTACCAATTTCTGCCAAGAGTAATTCAAGTTATCTTATGCGAATTAATAACCATAGTAAGGAAAAATATACCTTACAAAAAGTCGAAGTTAGCAATAATTTATTAACCGTGAATGCCAAGTCTTGTATTGATTTAGTACCTGGTGCGAGTTGTAGTGTTGAGCTTATTCCACATACAGCAGTTTCTGGTGATGCCGTGGTTAAATTTAATCTTAAAGATAGTAACGGTAAAACTAAGCAGCTTGAAGAATTAGTTAGAATGAATGCTAAATTACACTCTAAAAGTGGCGTAAGTATGCAAAATGGTTTTACTGAAGTTGTAGCCGCAGATGGTAATTATAGTTTGGCTATGCCGTTACAATTAGAGCAAGATTATGATAATATAACAGCACTAAACGGTAATTTAGTTTGTAGTGGGAATAATTTTAAAGCTGGTAATAGCTGTACCTATTTAATGGAAGGTCGTGCTCTGGCTGATAATACTTTAGTAAATACTGGTTTAACTTTAACTCGTAATGGTCACACTACAGCGACAGCTTATGCAAGTTTACTGGTAAGAACAGCACAGTTTACAAACCTTATAATATCTTATGGAACTGAGATCTCTGTGGATAATAAGGAGATTAAACATGTTACGATTTCAAATGAGGGAAGTAATCCTGTAAAGATTAGTAAAGTAGATTACGAAGCTCCTTTGTTGGCATCAGAAACTAACAATGGTTCAGGACAAGCAGAATGTGTTATAAGCAATGATTTAGCGCCTAACACTTCATGCAGTCTATACTTTAAGGCTGATCCGGCTAAGCTTGCTAGTGATGGTAAAAAGAATAATGCGGAAATTAGCGTTGCTTATACCGATACTAACGGTGAAAATTCTAGCATGTTGAAGACCAATGTTAGCTTGATATATCCAGCTAGCCAGACACCTAATTTAAGCCTGCAAGATACGCAAAAATTAGTTAACAAGGTTGTTGGAGCTAAATATGAGGAAGCTTTCGAACTTACCAATAGTGGCGCACCATACACGATAGATACTATTAAATTAAACGGTGATTTTGATTTCAAAAGAGTGCCTCCAGCAAGTAGTGATACCACATCTTGTAAAGATGGTACTCTATTAGCAACTAATCAAACGTGTAATATTGTGATAAGTTTTGAACCCAAAAGGGCTATTAGAGGCTCGTTAGCAATTGCTATTTCGGGAACATATCCAAGTAATGGTAAACCGCAATCCTATAGGTTCACCCCAGGGGTTGAATATTCTGCTCTGACTGCCGATGATGTTAATGTTATCTCATTATCCAAAATAGATGATATGCGCATTTTAACGAGTAACAGTAACAATAGGAACCCTGGATATGTTGCCAAAAGTGTGTTTAAATTAACTAATACTGCTCCGCAAGATCGTGAATTAGTATTAAATGATTTTACTTTTGCCAATTCTCCACTAGGTTTAAGCACTGTTCCGACCGGTGATGAATGTAGTAAGAATATGGCGTTGAACAAAACTATAACAAGCTGTAAAGGTTTTGTAGTATTTGGTCCGCGTCAAACGGCTACGAATGGTTCAGAGTCATCTAGCTTGAATATTGTTTATACACCTCAAGGCTCAAATGCACAATCAGTAAAAGTAAGCTCAAATATATTTATACTTGAAGCTCATGATAGTGCTGCAGTAATTGTTGCCGATGTTACACTGCAAAGCCGTCCAGAATTTTCTAATCAAGCTGATGGTACTTTTAATGATGTGATTAATTTCTTGGCATTAAAAGGTGATAGAAATAAATTAAAATTGCGTTATACGTTTACTAATTATGGTAATCAAAATGCAGAAAAATTTAGTGTTTTAGCAGGGGGGCTTCCTTATTATGCGAAAGTAGGTGATAGTTCTACTTGTGCTTATGCCAAGCTAGGGGGGGCGGTGAGTTTAGAGCTCGGGGTAGGTAAAGGTTGTTATTTAGATATTGAATTACCTCGTGATGATCGTTTTGAACAATTGCCGAACTCAGTATTTGGTGATGTACAGCTTGGTTATAGCTATAATGATATTAGCACGGGTTCAAACAGCCATCAAAATATTACGGCGTTAAAACGTGCGCATGAATTTAGCCGTGAATGGGTGTCGATAACGGCTAAACCGCAGTCTGTAGTAATTAGTCCTGATTTGTCTGGTTGGTTGGCAGAAATAACAGTTGCTGCAAGCACTAATCTTCTTTTGGCTACATCAACTACGAACATTTACCCAATAACGGTTAAGGCAATTGGTGATGGGCCGCAAGGTAATGATAGCTTAAGTAATGCTGAGGTTACAGCTTGTCAAATTAATCGTGACAGTGATACTTGTACTGTCAAGATTAAATTAGCCTCTGATCTTCATGGTGTCGGTGAAGAGATAAAGTATACGCTACAACTTAGCAGTAATGCTGCTGTTTTAAGCCTGAATAGTTTTAATCTAGCAGAGGCAACGATTGATTTATTTGCATATAAATTGGCTTACTTAGCAAATAATAATGGTAATGGATTCGATGGTGATTTGGCTACTCAAGCTAAAACAACTATTGATGATGTGTATGATGATATATCTGGAATTGATGCTGCAGATTTAATCTGTAATTATGATGCCAATATGCCTGCTGGAAGTAACCGTGGCTTTTTTGCGGCCTTAGCTAGTGCTGAGCGTGGTTTCTGTGATTCTGGTGAGTGTGTTTATGAGCCATCAACTACTTATTACAATACCGATCGTCAAAAAATGTTTGTAACTGATGCAAATGGCTTGCCAACAGGTACTGTAGCTATTGAAGCTGGTTTAGTAGGAAGTGCTTCGGCTAATATTTGGCTGGGTTATTCTGCAAGCGATATTGCAGCAGTTACTATAGCATCTACAGACAATTGTAATAATTGGACATCAGGTGCTGCTAGTTTTAATTCATCTATTGCTGGCTTGAGCGCTCCATGGTTGTCAGGTGCTACTAGTCAATGTAACCAAAAACACGCTATTATGTGTATTGAAAGATAATTTTATAGCGCTATTTTTATAAATATAAGCAGTCACCATAAAATCTGTGGTGGCTGTTTGTATGTATATTTTAAACAGGAATAATTTATGAGAATTAAACAATTAGTCAGTGTACTATCCTGCACGACTATTTTATTCGGCTGCGTAAGTGGAGTTAACTCGAGCGCGCCGAGTCAGAATATTGACTTACAAGCTGCAACAAAAACCCATGCTATCAGCCAAAGCGTTATTAACGATAATCTGGTTTTTGCGGATAGCTTGGGAGTGCTCCCGCTGAGCGAAGCGAATGGACACAATTATTTGTTTCGGATTAATAATGCCAGTGCGGAGAAATATACTTTAGTGTCATTAAGCCTTGATGGTAAAAGTGGTGAAACAGAAGTTGAGAACGAGGTGCTAAGTGCTTCAGCCGCAGCCTGCTCAGGCTTAGATGCTTATAGCAGCTGTAGTATTCAATTAACCCCTAAAACAACAAAGTCAGCAAATACAATGCTGGTAATTAAATTAAAAGATAGCTCCGGTAAAATCAAAGAGCTTCAGCAAATGGTACGCATGAGCGCTAGTATTTTTAGTGCTAACGGTATCGCTTTTGCCAATGACTTAGAACAAGTTGTAACAGCTGATGGTAATTACAGTATTGCCTTACCCGTAATTTTGAGTGCGGATTTTGATGATATCCAGGTTGCCAACGGTAGTTTGCAATGTGATGGCGGCTACTCTGAAGGTAATGCCTGTACTTATTTGATCAGTGGTAAATCATTAAGTGACAATAGTATTGTTAGTGCTGAGATTATCGGCTATCGCGGAGGTGTCGAAGTTGCCAAGGTAAGTCAAGATATTTTGGTTAAAACGACAGCGCAAGCGAGTTTGCTTATGTCGCAAGGAACTAGCACAACGGATCATGCTACGAGCGAAGTTATAGTGTATAACAATGGTAATGCCACAGCACATGGGCTTAAATTAGTCCCAGATGCACAGTTGAAGCTAGTTTCGGGCGCTGAATGTTTAAGTCATGATTTGCCAGCCCATAGTGCATGTCGTTTAAATGTTGCCAATGCTAGTGAGAGTGGTGGTTATGCAGGACTAAGTTTGCGTGCTGCAGATGCGGATATCACCAGAACTCAGCTCCGAAATATGGTTAGTCGGGAAAAGCTTGATTTAGATTTTAGTGCTAGTGGTAGTTTAGACAATGTACTAATCAATACGGTCGTGGCAACCCAGACTATAAGCATCAAAAACACTAGTGATCGCCAATTGAGAGATTTTAATATTCAGCTTGCTTCAGTTCCAGCTGTGCCAGGTTTAAAGATTAATATTCATGATTGTACTAAATTAGCTAAAAATCACAGCTGCTCGGTGGTATTAACCTATGCACCTAATAGTATAGTAAATAATAGCGTTAACCTAATTGCTACTGCTACATATACGGATGATAATAATCAGCCTAGTCAGCTGCTACGCAATTATCGAGTTAATTATTCATCGATACAAGGTGCTGGTGTTTTAAGCTCATCTGAGTTTAATGACTTTGAGGTACTATCTGATGGAGTTGCTAGTCAGAGACAATCTTTCACATTAAAGAATACTAAAGCAGGGATTAATACGAAGTTAACTGCGATTGGCTTAGAAACTGCGGTTTCTGGTCTGGTTGTAAATAATGGCACCTGTAGCAGTGGCTCAATAATCTTGGGAGGTAAATCTTGTACCGGTTCGATTACTTATGGTGCAGTAAGCAGCCCTGTGGTGAATCAAAGCAGTAGCTTAAAATATAGTTATTCAATTACAACCAGTAATAGCAATACTTATAATGATACATCAAATACATTTAAATTAAATGCTAAACGATATGCAGCAATTATTGAAGCAGGCGCTATTACTGTTGTAGATCCTAAACCTTTAACTTTTGAGGGCACTGGTGATAAAGATAAGCCTTACAAATTTATTGCCTTAAAAGGTCGCAATAAATTAGTTTTAGAGGGTAAGGTTACCAATAAAGGTAATGCCCCGGCAAAAGGCTTCAAGCTAACTGGCTTAGACAATAATCTGGTTACTACTACTGGTACATGCAGTTTAACAGGTCTGGATTTAGCGCCCAATGCATCATGCAGCCTAAAAGTAGTTGTGCCAGCAGATAGTCTATTTGACGCTAGTGCTTTTAATCATACCAGCATAACTGATTTGGCCTTAACTGCTTCTTATCGTTATAGCGATCAGACGGGTGATAGTTCAAAGGTTCGTCCTATGCTGACTAAGCATATTCAGTTTACCCGTAACTGGGCAAATGTGCAATATAGCAATGTGACAATAACCGAAGATGCTGCAGCATTTAGTTTAAGCGTAACTGCAACTCATAGTAGTGTTAATAGTAATTTTGCAAACGATGTCTATCCGATAACGATAACTCCGACAGCTCCGTCAGTTCTGCATTTTGCGACGGTAACGCCATGTCAAATTACTAAATCGAACTCAGGTTGTGTAGCTAAGGTGTCTTTTCCGAAGACTAATTATCCTGCATCTTCAACTCAAAAATACAATATTAATCTTGAAGCACGCGGCAAAAGTCTGGATGCAGCAAACGCAGTATTTAGTCAAGTTCAAGTTTTACTAATACCAATAGAGGAAACCCTTCATTTAACAAACACAGGTAGTGCTGTGGCTCCATCAGCGACAGCAACCGCAACCACAAAAAAATATGGTGGTCCGCTTTCAGTTCCTTATACCAGCGTTGGTTTTTTGGTTGCTCCTTGGAGTGATGCAAAATTTAATGATAATTCTTTAAGCTGGACTACTTATCCTGATCCCGCAAAAGTTAATGCTTCTGTAGTTGAGGTTCCTGTTATAAATATTGATGATGGAAAGCCATATATATTAAAAGTAGCCGGACAAACCAGCAATCAGTGTTATTGGTACGAGTTAAACTCTGCTACTTCTTGCGATAGCAATTCTAAATATGCTAAACTGGAAATAAACAATAGCTTAAATGAAGCTCTTCCTGCTGGTAGCTATAAGGGTGATTTTGATCTTATTGCTCAGGGCTGGCATGATAGCTCATTTGTGAAACGCATAAAAGTCAATATTGATTGGCAAAAAATAGACTTACAGGCTCCAAAAATAGTCAACGTAACTCCTAGCAATTTTAGCTATGTTAATGCCTCGGATCAAATAAATGTTGAGTTTAGTCAACCGCTTGATCGAAACACCGTTAATCTGAATAGTTTCTATTTAACAGATTCATCTGGTTCCAAAGTAAACGGAACGATTGCATTTCTGACAGATAAGCAGATTACTTTTAAACCTTCTCCAGCTCTAGTCAAAGGTCTGGATTATACAATCAATCTGGATACTAATCGGGTTGGTAATTCTAAAGGTACGGTGGCGAATTTTTCAGGGGTTTGGACTAGTAAGTTCACGATTTTAAACCTTCTCGGTTCTTCCTCTTCTTGGCCACATACGTATGTGACGCAGCTCAGGAATCAGTATAGTCAAAAGTGGGCTAATGTTCTTAATGGAAATTACAGAGTTGGGACATCCCTGATTCAATATCAGAGAGAATTTGGGCGGTCAGCTAGTGGGTTTAAGATTAAATATGCAGGGACGGTTGATATGTACGGAGCTAGGTTTGATATCTCTCCTAATCATGACAATACTCTACAAATTGGAAACGCCAGTTTTTCAAGGTTAACTAGAGATGTTGGACAATGGTATATTCATTATAACAAGGATGACCTTAGTTATACCTTTATAAGCACCCTAGAGGGTTTTTCGAGAGGGACTCCTAGCAAGCTGAATCTTGAATATCCCAATTATTCAGATTATACTCTTCTGACGGCTACGAATAATACTTACGTAGACTCCTCTGGCAAGCGTAGTGATCGATGGATCGTTGGTCCTAGATATGATAATGTTTCTGTTAACTATCAAATAATTAATCCAAATAATGGTTGCTCTTGGGATGTATGGGATCCTGCGCAGTACGGGGGAAGCAATCCTCAAAAACAAATTATTGGAGCTAAACCCAATGATGACAATCGTCAAAAATGGAGCATGTGGCTGCAGCTACGTGATGGCTATCATATTATCAATCCATATTCTAATGGTCTTCGTGTAGCATTAATGACAAATTTAGATGCTGTATCGAATCAGTACCCTACTGTTCAGAATCAGGACCGTTCTACCTTTGATGTTATTTTTCCGCCAGATTTAGATGGAACTATGCTTGTAAACAGATCGCAAAACACTTGTTTGAAGGTTCATGGGGATAAAAACCAAAATTGTGCATATGGTGTTCAGGCTGTAAGCTGTAATGTCTCTGATTCGGAGCAAATCTGGCATCTGAACCACCGGCTATGATAGGATTAGTAATATTGAAAGATTAAATTAATTTTTAAAAATCTGGCGTAGCATTCAACTATTTGCTACTCCAGCTTTGTTGGTCTTCTAAATCTTCCAATAAATCGGTAGCAAAAAATCCAATGTCTGGACATTATCTCGGGAGTGGTAGCAAGCAGATAATTTGTTTGCAGGCACGTTAGCATAGTCAATTTACTGCTTAATATGATTTAGTCATATATGCTGAAATTTTACTCTGAGGGAGTAAAATAGGATAATTATTATATTATTAATTCTGAAGGGGGAGAATGTAATGAGGGAGCGATTAATGGCAGATGATGAATATTTATCTCATTATTGTTCAGGTGTAGATATTATCCATGGCTATCACTTGAATGAAGTATCTTTTGTAAAAGATAACCGCTTAAGGTTTATTTATGTTTCAAAAGGCTATCTAAACCATCTCTATGCTGATAAACCTAAGGTGAAAGCATCAGATATTGTTGGAAGGCGTAGCGGAAGAATAAAAGGTGATCAAAGAAACGCTAGTCTTGATCAGACTTTCTTATCACAAGATGCTGAAGTAATTAAGGTCAATAAAACTAAACGTTTTTTATGCATTGATAACCACGATAAACCACTTGTTATTTCTAAGACCCCGATTATTAACCCCGCAACAGGTAATTGTGTAGGTATATTCTGTCGTTTACGTAAATTTATGCACCCGCATATCCTTAGCCTAATTTATAAATTAAATGGGGTTGATTTTGGTTTAGTTAATGCATCACGAGTTGATCCATTAAAATATAAGCTTACTTCACGGCAGCATATGGTGTTATTTCTTTGCCTAAATAAATACTCTTATAGTGAAATATGTTCAATTATGAAAACTCTTGGCTATGATATTTCTGAGGGGCGAGTCAACGTACATCTAAAAAACCTTAAATATATTTTTGGAGTAAAAAGCAAAGAGCAGCTGTTTAAAGTCGCTCTGAGTTATAAGTATAATTTATTTATACCGCGGCAGTTTCTCAAGCATGGCAGCTATCTATTAGACGATGAGCTACTTATCTCTGAGGAATAGCCCACAAGTATGGTTCTTTTTGTTATAATGGTATCTTATCATGTTACAATAACGGAACTAAATAAATTAAAATAATAAAATATAAATAGGTGGTTGAGCAATGAATAAAGACTTGGCAGATGACGTTTACTTTGAACATTACTGTTCGGGAGTTGATATTGTCTTCGGCAATAATTTGGATGAGGTAGCGTTTGTTAAAGATGTAAAATTTATGTTTCACTATGTCTCAAAAGGTTATTTGGGTTTACTTTATCCTGATAAACCAGAGGTAACAGTTGCTGATGTGATTGGAAAGCGTAGTGGCAGGATAAAAAATGATAGAAGAGGGGAGGGTTTTGATAAAGTATTTCTGGCGCAAGATTCACTGGTGCGAAATAGTACGAAAGTGCATAGTTTTATACATATCAACACTCATAATAAAATATTTATTGTTACCAAGCGTCCGATAATCAATCCGGCAACCGGGAATTTTGTAGGTATATTTTGTTGTATGCGTAATTTTATGCATCCGCATATTTTAAATCTAATCTATAAGATAAATGACATTGATTTTGGGATGGCTAACTCACAGCAAATTGAACCATTGAGATATAAACTTACTCGGCGTCAGCATATGGTTTTGTTTTTATATTTACAAAAATATTCATACAGTGAAATTGCTTCAATTATGGCGACTCTTGGGCATAAGATTTCTGCTGGTCGGGTCAACGATCATTTAGAAAATCTCAAATATATTTTTGCGGTAAAAACTAAAGAGCAGTTGATTGAGATGGCACTTAGTTATAAATATCACTTATTTATTCCGCGGCAATTTCTCAAACCGGGTAGTTATTTGCTGGATGATGAAGTTGTCATTTCTGAAGAGTAGGGAGATGGTGCTACTCATTTTCAAGTATAATAACGTTATAGGAGCATATTACTATGGAAAATAACAGCACACCCGTTAAGTTAGAGATCACGCAAGATAAACTTGTGGATTTACTTATGCACGCTGCTACGCGTGAGGATATCGCTGCGTTAAGGCAAGAGACTAACGCTAAATTTGAGAAAATTGATCAGCAGTTTGATAAACTCGACAAAAAAATAGATCTAAGTATTGAGAAGCTTGAGCAGAAAATTGACATAAGTATTGATAAACTCGACCAGAAAATAGAACTCAGTATTGATAAGCTTGATCAAAAAATGGACTCAAGCTATGTAAAACTCGACCAGAAAATAGAAATCAGTATTGATAAGCTTGATCAAAAAATGGACTCAAACTATGTAAAACTCGACCAGAAAATAGAAATCAGTATTGATAAGCTTGATCAAAAAATGGACTCAAACTATGTAAAAC
>JAIEPY010000056.1 GCA_019748155.1 Burkholderiales bacterium
GGATTTTTTTAAAATCACCATTTCTTCAGTGGGCTGTCACGCCCCATCAAGTGACATTTCTATTTCGGGTTAACACTAGAGCTAGCTAAATAAGACAAAAAACATTAATTTAAAATCACACTTAAACGTTGTAGTATCATTAGAAAAATAACGAAGTGCTGGATTTTAAGTTTAGACAGATCACTCCAATATACAACGAGCTAATAGAGATTAGCCCCTGAAACTAGATTGATTAACTTAACAAATAATTTATATACTCATCGTCTTTGAATCTTGGACTTTGGCACTTTTTAACTTTAGCTTCGTGTGATTGAAGTTGGAGAGGGATTAGGAGTTAAATAGTTAATAGATAGAACTAGCAAGCTAATAACCTGAACAAAAGACAACATTCACACCCCTATTAATAAAGCTCAAATATGTTATAATCCCAGCTAATTATACTAAGACAGCAAGCACCCCATGAGCAAATCCAAAGAACAAGATTTAAAATATTTCGTAAGTAAAGATAAAGAGCGCTTAACCTATGACTGCAAGGGATTACAACAGTGGCTGCTCTATACACCAAGCGGGCGAGAGATTTTACGTAAGGAACGATTATTCTTTACACAAAATGTTAATCAGATCTTTGGTGCATTTTCTCTGCAAATTGGATTAAGTGACATTAATTTTCTGCAAGGAAATAAAATCAATCAACATTTCACTATCAACGTGGACTTGTTTGCTGATTTACGCTTCTTACCTATAAAAAGTGATAGCATTGATTTAATTGTCTGTCCACACGTATTAGAATTTACCAATAACTACCATCATGTGCTGCAAGAACTTTATCGTGTATTATCACCCAATGGAAAATTAATTCTGACCTGCTTTAATAAGCATAGCTGGTTTGGACTATGCAAAAATCGAGTTCCACTTTTAAAAAAAGCGCGACTAATCTCTCTTAACGCACTTAGGAGTCAACTAGAAGCTCTTAATTTTGCTATTGAAGGCGGAAAATTCTTTGGTTATTGTCCACCATTTAGCAAATCACGCCGGCTAAAACGTTATAATTGGATGAATCTGGTTGGTGATCGCTGGTTTCCAACCTTGGCAAATAGCTTCGCGCTAATCCTGCGTAAAGAAATTGTTACGCCAACTTTAATAAAATATAAAGACTTAGAATCATTTTCGACTATCTCACCAAATTTTGGAACAGCCCGCGTATGCAACAAACAAAATTAATTATCTACACTGATGGCGCCTGCAAAGGGAATCCCGGAATTGGAGGTTGGGGAGCAATTCTCATGTATGGCGATAAATCTAAAGAAATTTATGGTTATGCCCCAGAAACAACTAATAACCGCATGGAATTAAGTGCCGTCATTGAAGCCTTAAAAGCTATCAAACGCAGCTGTCCGATTACTATCTTCACCGATTCACAATACGTTAAGCGCGGCATTACAGAATGGATTGATGGCTGGATTAAAAAAAACTGGAAAAATGTTAAGAATGTCGATTTATGGCAGGAATTGTATCCGCTAAGTAAACAATACGATATCGACTGGCAATGGGTGCGTGGACATAATGGCGATAAATACAACGAGCGCGCTGATGAACTTGCTAATTTAGCAATTACCCTAGCCCAACAAGATGGCTAAACAATACTACACGTCAATTGAATGGCGTGATAACGTCGCCTACTCAACACTTTTTGACGATATTTTCTTTTCGCAAGCCTCTGGAATTGAAGAAAAGCGTTATGTATTTCATCAACATAATAATTTAGCGGATAGATTTGCTAATCTAACCACAAACGAAACTTTCATAATTGGTGAAAGCGGTTTTGGTTCTGGTCTAAATTTTCTGACTACATTAAAGTTATGGCGAAGTACTCCCCGTGCAGAAGATAGCTCATTGCATTTTATTTCCTTTGAAAAATATCCACTAACCGCAGAGGATCTTCGGCAAATTGTTAGCTATTTTCCAGAACTCACTGATGAACTAGAAGAATTATCTGCACAATATTATCTTTTATTGCCCGGATACCATCGGCTTACCTTTACTGGTAACGTAAAATTAACGCTAATTATTGGTGACATCCAAGAGCAATTGCCACTATTAAACCATAAAATTGATGCGTGGTTTTTTGATGGATTTAGCCCGGCCAAAAACGCTGAGATGTGGAATCAACCCCTTCTAAATGAGATTGCTGCACATTGCCATGCAAATACAACTTTTGCAACGTATAGCGCAAACTCACAGCTAAGACGTAATTTAGAAGTAGCAGGCTTCTTAGTCCAAAAAGGAATAGGCTTTGCCAACAAGCGCAACTTACTCTTTGGTAAATTTAACCGACAAAACCTAAAAATAACAACTAAAAACACGCCAAAGCATTACTACGCTATTCCAATCGCACCTCCTCAGGATAAATCACAAACTATTGCAATAATCGGCGCTGGAATTAGTGGTGCATCCACGGCTAGAGCTTTAGCAGATAGAGGTTATCAAGTAGTAGTTTTTGAAAAAAATCCAGAGGTTGCCAGCGAAGCTAGCGGTAATTATCAAGGTATGCTTTACGGTAGTTGGAGTGCCTTTGGTGGTGCGATGATGGAACTAAGCTGCTCAGCTTATCGTTTCAGTCATTACTTAATAAAAGCTACAATCAGCGACCCCAATGATTTTGCAGCTTGTGGTCTAATTCAACTAGGACACAATGAGCAGCAAATAAAACGCAATCAACAGCTACTTCAGGCTAATTTACCCGCAGAGTTTATAACATTCGTTAATAACACTCAAATTGAGCAGCTTAGTGGTTGTCCAATTACACCAACAGAGCTCAGTGGCATCTATTTCCCACATGGTATGTGGCTCAAACCACCGCGTTTAGTCAGCGAATTACTTGAGCACCCCAATATCAAATTAGTTACTGATTGTGAAATTCAGCAGATTAAACATGACTCCAAGCACTGGCTACTTTATGAAAAAAATAACTCAGCGCCCCATAATTTCACTCATTTGATTTTATGTAATGCACATGCTGCAGCTAATCTAATTCCTGATTTGGCACCATTTCTGCGTAAAATCCGCGGACAAACCACAGTAGTAGAAAATACTTCGAGTCAGTTAAAGACCGTTTTATGTGGAAATGGCTATATTACTCCAGCAACTCAGGGAAAATTTACTCTGGGCGCAACATTTCAGTTCAACGATGAATTATTAGATATCCGCGAGCAAGATCACCAAGAAAACCTGGCTAATTTCAGTAATATACTACCAGAATTAATCCAACAGATTACACTTGAGCAGCTAAGTGGCAAAGCTAATTTTAGAACCAGCACCTATGATTATCTACCTTTAGTTGGACCATTGGCTGATTATGCCCAATTTAACCAAGATTACGCCAAGCTTACCAAGGACAAAAATGCATGGATTGAGACACCGTGTAACTATCTGCCAAATTTATGGCTTAATCTGGCACACGGTGCAAAAGGCTTGCTGACCGCTCCACTCTGCGGTGAAATTATTGCTGATTATATTAGTAATTCGCCTCTTGCGTGCAGTGAAATAATTCGAGTAGCACTACACCCTAATCGAGTCTATGTACGAGAATTGGTAAAATCAGGAGCGAAAGAATTATAGCCCTTAAATTAAAAGAGCTATAATCTCGGACACCTTTTAATACCCATATTAATAAATAGCCACTTACGCGTTTATATATTCTATGAAACGCCCCATCTGGAAAATTTTCCTTGGTGATGAAGGTGCATATTTTCTTGGGTTTATTGCAACATTGATCTTGCTTGAACTCTCACAATATTTCCCTGACGATAGTCCATTTAGATCATTATTAATTATGATCTACCCAATTAGCTAAACACTTCTTTCTATCTGCAGAAAAAAACTCCTCTGTGGATGATCTCCATTTCAACCCGATAGGCTGCATAGGCACATGCTAGTTTACTATCGACTTATACGCCATGATAATAGCAATCGTAATGCTGCAGTAGTTATCAAGAGGCTTTAGCTTTACTCCACAACACCCTGTAGTATTTACACTACACAATCAACAATTTTATATAATACTAGCGATTTCTACTTATATAACAGTATATTTCTGGGTTTATTTTAGAATTACCTCTGTTAAAACTTTTAAAATTCTGCCTTCCTCAATTAAGAAAGCACAACAAATAGTTGATTAAACCGTAATAATATTTTAGAATCATGTATAATTAGAGCATATTCTAGAAATATTTATTACGTAATACCAATAATCTTCTCTGGTATTTCAACCATGGGAACAATAATAAAATAAAAGATTTAAAAAGATTACGCATCATGAAACATGCAGGTTTTACAATTATTGAACTAATGATTGCTGTTGCTATTATTGGTGCTCTAGCAGCACTTGCAATACCAGCTTATCAAAATTATATAACTAGAGCACGGGTTAGCGAAGGTATATTGTTTGCATCAGATGCCAAAAGTAACGTAGCACAATATTACTTATCCACAGGCAGTTTCCCAACTAGTAACAGTCAAGCAGGTGTTCCTGCCACTATTTCATCACCAATGGTTGCATCAATTAATGTTACAGGCGACGGGACTGGACAGGTAACCGTTACTACTTCTATTGATGGTATAAGCAATGGCACAATAATCTTTTCTCCTCAAGCTGGTCCATCTGGTATAACATGGACATGTACCGGTGGAAATTTAGATGGAAATTATCGACCATCTAATTGCCGTCCATAAGCCCCACAATTGAGTTTAGCAAACTTCATAAAACTTCAGTAACTTTAAAATACAAATAACTACCTCACAAATAATAATTACGAATGCCATAGGAATAATCAATGAATAAAAAAACTCAACAGACTATTTTGATAGCTGTTGCTAGTCTGGCAATTTTAGGCTATTTTCTTAAAATTAGTTATGCATCTTTTGTCACTAAAACAAAAATATCTGAAGCTTTTTTATTGATAGAACCAATTCAAAATAATATTAATGAGTATGCACAAAAAAATAATGGGTTCCCTGTTAATATCGAATTAAACAATAGTGCATTTGGTTTACCTCAGCCTTTTGAAATTCAAAGTACTTACATTAGTAGTGTTGTTGTACATAAAGAACTAAATAATGAACAAGTTACCCTATTTGCATATATTAATCCAGTTATCATTCCAAATCTTGAGAATGGCAAAGGAGAAGTGCTGGAATCACCTTATATTAGTTTCAGAGGCAGCTACTTAGGTCGAAACATTAACTGGGAGTGCGGCTCTAATCTGGCAAAACACTACCTCCCAGCCTCTTGTAGTGGTAGCTAACTTAATGCGAAAAGCTAAATAAGCACACCATATTTGTGCATTGTTAACCAGCTTCCACTGCAGCACAATTTCTTATGATGCATGTTATAATTCCATACTCATATCTTTTATTTTTAGAAACACGTTGCAAGAATTATGAATAATATCAACACAATATCTGACTATTTTCAACTACTTCAAGAAAAATTTAATTTAGTTATAAGCGCCGAGAATACATTAGCCTGTACCGCAGCAATTGCGCTTACTCTTATTATAGCGCTAATAATAACTAAAATCATTCATAACAAACTGAAGCGTGCAACCATCGCCGAAACCATCATTCGGAAAAATGCTTTCCCTCTACTCGTAGCACTAGGAATAGCCACTTCGAATTTAATTAATTTCGCGCTTAATGAGCCGCATAATATCTTGCTTATCTTTTCGCTTAAATTATTTATTGCCGCAATAGTAATCAATTTAATCGAGTTTTTGCTACATTATCTCTTTGCTAAACGCCATTATGCAGTTTATTTTACCAAGACGATAATTATCATGTTATGGATCGCATCAATCGTTATAATTACAGATGCTAACGATGGCATAATAAACTTGCTTGATAGTATTACTTTTCATATAGGTAAAAATACTCAATTATCCATATGGGATATACTTCATGCTTTAGTTACAATTATATTGATAGTCGTTGTTGCAATGTTAATTAATCGCTATAGTGAACGTAAAATAAATCGTATCAAACAAATAGATACCAATATCCGCCAAATAATGATCCGTATTAGTAAAATAGTAATTTTTATTTTAAGCGCAATGATAACACTACCAATTTTAGGAATAGATATCACTGCCTTATCTGTGTTTGGCGGTGCACTTGGGGTGGGTCTTGGCTTTGGATTACAAAAAATTGCCAGTAACTTCCTGAGTGGGTTTATTATCTTATTAGATCGTTCGATTAAAGTTGGCGACCGTTTGATTCTTGATAATAATAGTGGTTCAGTGACTAAAATAACTACACGTTATGTGGTTTTGGAACGCTTTGATGGTACAGAAGTATTAATACCCAATGAAACATTTATTACTAATAGCATACAAAATCAATCTTACTCCAGTAAGCGCCTTCGTTCAGAAATACTACTAACAATTAGTAATAAAATTGATATTAATCAGGCACTTGAATTAATTAAACAAGCAATTCAAAGTGCACCTAACACTATTAGCGATAAAGCGGCGGTAATGATTAGCAAACTCGTTGATAATGGTTTAGAAGTAAAAGGTTACTATTGGGTAGAACAGCCAGATTTTATTGTTGAAGCGGGAAATTACATTTATATTCAAATTGTGAAGCTATTTAAAGAAAACTCAATAGCAACCCCACAAACTACGCGGAGGATCGAAGTTATAAATCGTGCTTAATAATCCTACACTACCCTCACTACGCAGTGAGTTTCGCGCCAATATTTATGCTCAAGCAAGTGCTTTTATTATTAATGTTGGTCTATTTGTAACTACGAACAATTATATTTTTATTTGGATTCAGTTTGCAGCACTAGCATTCATCGGAATGTACAATGCAAAGAGCCCCCAGTTTTTTGATAGAAACATTTTAAATCATTTTATCAGCGTAATGATTTTCTATCTAATTTCAATGTTAATTGAGGGTAATCATTTTCTATATATTTGTTTAATTTTCATTTTTACATATCTCTTTTTTATTCTGAAGGACAATGGCTATCACAAAAGTGTAAATTTATGGATGTATCTGCAGGCTTTGTTAATTGGTACCACTTTTACTTATTATCCATTTTATTTGAAAATAATAGCTACTGCAATTGCATACCTTGAGGCCCAATTAATCCTAAATCTGGCATTTAAATTCCTTAATACAACAGCCCAGCACGAAGCAGAAATGCGCTACCATCGAGTGTTAAAAATTCCTCTTAGCACATGGTTCAACTTCCGCCGCCCAGAAGTAGGTCTTGCAATTCGCGGATCAATTACTGCCGCAATACTTTATGCACTATGCTCTAAATTCAATGACGTCAAGCCTAATTGGGCAGTTGTCAGTGCAATTGCTTGTCTACAGCGTGATGATTTCATAGCAAGCTTACGTGCTATTAAAGGAATTGCAATTGGTTCAATCGCCGCATGGCCTGTTGCAGTAATACTAATTTATGGATTAAGTGGTCATCAAGATATTAGTGCTGTATTACTATGGATCTTTTTACTAATAAGTCTTGTGTGTAGTTTTGAAATCAGTGTCAAGCCTCGCCTTCACATGCAAATAATTAGTAGTGGCTTAATGATCTTAGCAATTACCTGTGTTTCAACAGCACTAGAAACTAATACTTATGCATACCTTAGCTTAAAAGTTATGAATTCTCTTACTGGGATAAGTATTGCATACTTGGCTTTACTAATTTGGAATAAATCTAAACGACTATGGGAAGTTCATACTCTAGATACAAATACGAATTAGTACTCTTAGAGCCCCATTTTGAATAATAGTTGATTCTCATCACACAACTTAAGAGAAACTAATCAAGCCCGTCTGTTTTTGTAATGCATATGATTTACGATATATTTTATTTTATAATAACAAATTTCTGCTTAATCCTTTCTTGTATGATGAGCTTAACTCGTTCCCAATCAATATCAGTTACAGCAAAGACTAAAGAATCACGCACTCGTCCACTATAGGTTATTGCATGACGGCGCAACGTCCCCTCATAGACAAAGCCTAATTTTAACATTGCGGCCTTAGATTTTATATTTAAGGCATCAGTTTTCCATTGGATCCGATTAAAATCTAAAGTATTTAATAAATAATCAATCATCACAAATTTTGTAAGCGCATTATATTGTGTACCATGATATTTGCGCGCTAGCCAGCTTGAACCCATTTCGATACGCTTATGACGAAAACTCATCTCATACAAGGAACTAGTGCCAATAATCTGCTCAGTATGATTATCAATAATCACCAACATTACTAAATTGCCCTTTTCATATTCTGCCATTTTTTCTTGCACAAACTCACGGCAATTTTGATAGGCTGAAAAAAACCAAGTAAAAAACTCTTGCTCAAAAATAGCTTCAAGCCCAGCAAAATCACTTTCACGATAACGTCGAATCGTTATCAGCTCATGCTTTATTTCTAAACTTGACAAATCATAAAACTTAATCATTTTTGCGCTCCAAATCTCGTAAAACTAATTTTAAGGTTATATAACCAACTAAAGATGAAAAAATATACATTACCACTATGGCAGATGCAGCGCCATTCATGGAATATTTTAACACCAGATAGTAAGTAGTAACAATATTAACCAGCAAAATTATAAAAGTTAAGTAAAAACTCAATTTTGCTTTACCTAACGCCGCCAAAATATTACCATTAATCGTCCTAAAGGTAGCAATAATCCAATAACCAAAGCTAATGATCTGAAATGGCAGGATACTATCTTGATAACTACTACCAAAAATAGTCAAAATCAATGGTTTTGCGGCAATAATTAAAATCAAACTAACTAATGCACTAAAAAGAAACATTCGCTGACTTACAAATCGCGATAATTGGCGAATTTTAGTGGGATTATGAGCATTTTTGGCAAATTCAGGATAGTAATAATTAATCGCAATATTAGGAATAAAATTAATTGCAAAAGGTATCATCGTTGCGACCCGATAACTCGCCAAAATTTGTGGGTCTTTGACTACATAACTAATAATAACAGTATCTAGAACAAATAGTAAACCAGAAAAAGCATTAGACAAAGTAGTAAAAAATGAATAACTGATAAATTGACGAATTTGCAAGAGTTTATAATCAATCTTCCCCCAGAGAGTTGGCAGTTTAAATTTGTAACTTGAATAAGCAAACATGATTAGATAGCCTAAATAGGTAAAATATACCAAACCATAAAGCTTGAAAAAGATTACACCACACACATTAATAATCAACAATACACAGTTATTAATTATTAGAAAATTAGCTTGCAGACGATTGTGTTGCTTAGCCCGCAAATAGGCTTGAAAAATATCAATATAGAGTCGCCCAATTGGAAATAGTGCCATCGACAATAGGATGGGTTTAGTAGCAGGAATCGGTAATGGTGTAATTAATGCATAAATAATAATCAATATACCTATTAACAAATTAAACACACCACCGCTACGGAAAGCAAATCTGAGGTACCCTAGGCGCTCTTGATCATCTTTAGCGCGACTGACATATTGTAATACTCCACTGGCTGCCCCGAACCCATTAACTAATAAAAAAAATGAAACTATACCAAAAGCAAAAGTATATAAACCAAACTCCGTCTTACCTAATAAGCGGACATAAATCACTGATGCACTAAAGGTAATAAAATAGGAAAAAATATTTGCCACAAGAACAATGACAAAATCGCCACGTAATTTAGCCAAAATCTTGGCAATCATTTTGAACCATACAATTCAATAAATCTAGCCATATTAACCTCAGCACTAGCTTTGCGCTCAATACATTGATAATTCAAATCATATAATGATTGATAACTCTCAATCTTCGCGCTTAGATTAATCGCCGCTAAAATTTGCTGTTGTAGCTGACTAAGCTCAGGTGCAATAAAGCCATTAATCTGATCCAACACCCACTCTAAATTGGCTGGGAGGTTGGATAATACTGGAATACAACCATATGCCATTGCTTCTAACAAACTAGAAGCAGTACCATCGCTTTGTGGCACGGACACAAATACTTGTGCGCAACGATAATATTCAACTAATTGCTCATAAGCTAACATACCAGTAAATTCAACCCGTGAAGCAACACCTAAAGTAGTCGCCAATGCTTGCAGATGTCGCATTTCTTCTCCAGAAGCAGCGATCACCAGTCTATATTGATTATCAATCAGCTGGTGATTTACTAAATAAGTAAAGGCGTGAATAATTTTATCAATCTGGTAAAGTTGTTTGTGCAAACGGTTAGAAAGAATAACTTTCTGTTTACTTTGCACTAAGTCAATTTTAGCTGGCAGATGTTGAATACCAAAATTTAAGGTATGAATAGGACGTGATACCGCGCCTAGTAATTGTGAAATTTTAGCTGACATAAACAATGAATCAGCGGTAATAATATCTGCATTACGTAAGTTATATTCAACCATTTTGCGCATTAAACGGCTACGCTCTGGCAATATCAGTACATCAGAACCCCAAGTAGTCAAGATAACTTTTGGGCGTAATTTAAGTTTTGCTATCGCACGTAAGCTGTGCCATGCGTAGCTGTTTGCCTGATGAATATGAACTATATCTGGATTAATTATAGCTAATTCACGACAGATTTGCTTGACTGCCTTGAGATTAGTTAATGCAAAATTTACTACAATCTGCGGTGTTGAGACAAACTCACTCATAGCTTGATTGGTAATTACACTTACCTCAAAACACTTGCATGCTAAAACTCCAGCAATATAGCGCTTGCAATGTATCGAGTTAGAACCAATTATAACTAATTTTTTCATTGCTACTCTTTTGCCCATTCATCATAATAACTTTGTAATTCAGGATACTTAGCTAATATTTTAGCATCTATCTCACGAGTGTCACCAACCACTTTAGCCGGATTTCCTGCAATCACCGAAAAATCAGGAAATTCACCTTTAACCATGCTGTAAGCGGAAACAATCGAGCCTTTACCTATTGTGGTACCTGGCATAATTACGCTATGTGGTCCAACAAAAGTAAATTTACCAATTTTTACTGCACCTTTGACATAAGCAAGATGTTTGCCATTATGTTCAATATAGTGATATCCATATAGGCGAATCGATTGATGAGATGAATGAGTTAAAATAGAAATATAATTACTAATCTGACAACCTTCACCAATAATAATCTGATTGCTCGCCTCAATATTATTAAAATGTCCGATATAAATATTGTCTCCCAGAGTTAAATTCTCAGGGGTAATTATTACAGTCGCATTGCTAATTCTAGTTAATGGTAGATATATTCCATTAGCTAAGGTGTATCCTTGTACCATCCTTGGTTTAGCAATATATTGATTTAATTTATTACATATTTTCCAAAATAAAGCTTTAATTTGGAGCTCCTTAAATTTTTACCTTTGGTAAAATTATTTGTCAATATAGTTTGGAATTAAATACTCAAAATTCAAATACCCCGCCAATAAAAACGAGGTATTTACTTTATATAACCAATAATTTCTACGCAGTTATGGGGCTAATTTTACCCACAACAACATCCGCATTAATAGTTACTTTTTTAACATCTGTCTGACTAGGTAGTTCGTACATAGTGTCTAACAGTAGGTTTTCTAAAATCGAACGCAAACCACGAGCCCCAGTTTTACGCGCCAATGCTAACTTAGCAACTTCTTTCAATGCATCCGATTCAAAATCAAGCTCAACCTCATTCTTAGCAAACAATTTTTTATATTGTTTCAATAAGGCGTTTTTTGGCTCGGTCAAAATTTGCATCAAAGCATCTTCATCCAACTCACGTAAAATAGCATGCACCGGTAAACGCCCAATAAATTCAGGAATCAAACCGAATTTAACTAAATCACCAGGCTCAGTATCTTTAAGAAAGGTATCTTTGTTGGCTACGTCTGACTTACTGGAAACTTGCGCGGCGAAACCAATACCAGATTTCTCACTGCGCATTTGAATAATTTTTTCTAATCCAGAAAACGCACCGCCACAAATAAATAAGATTTCGCTGGTATCAAGTTGAATCATTTCTTTACCAGGATGTTTGCGCCCGCCTTGCGGTGGAACATTGGCAACTGTACCTTCAATTAATTTTAACAATGCTTGTTGCACGCCCTCACCTGATACATCACGCGTAATTGACGGATTTTCACTGCGGCGTGAAATTTTATCAATTTCATCAATGTAAATAATTCCATGACGAGCTTTCTCAACATCATAATCACAATTTTGCAATAAGCGCGTTAGTACATTCTCAACATCATCACCAACATAACCAGCTTCAGTTAGTGTTGTTGCATCGGCAATTGCAAATGGAACATCTAAAAAGCGTGCTAACGTTTGCGCAAGCAATGTTTTACCAGAACCAGTTGGTCCGATTAATAAAATATTACTTTTGGCTAACTCAACATCCTGATCATCCGCCAAAGTGTCACGTACACGATGAAAGTGGTTATACACTGCAACCGCCAATACCTTTTTAGCTTGCTCCTGACCAATTACATATTTATCCAATTCAGCTGCAATTTCTTTAGGCTTTGGAATTGGTTTTTCAAGCTCTTCAGCTTCTACTTGTGTTGCAACATCCCCAGCATCTGGAGCTGATTTTAGAATTTCACCACAAGCTTTAATACATTCATTACAAATATACCCTTGCTGACCAGCAATCAAGTGTTTAACTTGGCTTTCAGCTTTACCACAAAAGGAACATTTTTTTATTGCCATCTTGTTATTACCCTTTTATCTCACTACGTGAAGTATAAACTTTATCAATTAGACCATACTCCATCGACTCTTCGCTACTCATGAAATTATCACGATCGGTATCTTGTTCAATTTGCTCAATTGATTTACCAGTATGTAGCGCTAACATTTCATTTAATTTACGTTTCATAAATAAAATATTTTTAGCATGAATTTCAATGTCTGATGCCTGTCCACGGAATCCGCCCAATGGCTGATGAATCATTACTCGCGAATTAGGCAGAGCAAAACGTTTTCCTTTTGCGCCGGCAGACAATAAAAATGCGCCCATTGAACAGGCTTGTCCAATACAAATTGTACTAACATCACATTTGATAAAGTTCATAGTGTCATAAATTGACATTCCAGCAGTTACCGATCCACCAGGTGAATTGATATAAAATGAAATATCTTTATCTGGGTCTTCAGCCTCAAGAAACAGTAGCTGGGCTACCACCAAATTAGCTGTTTGGTCATTAACTTCACCCACCAAAAACACAATTCTTTCACGTAATAAACGTGAATAAATATCAAAAGAACGTTCACCACGAGCACTTTGCTCAACCACCATAGGAACTAGATTATTCATCTCTAACATCGTCTTATTTACCTTTACTTAAAAGCTTGCTTAACTCAGATTTATCTTCATAATGAAATGCCTCCATCGTCTTCACAACATCCGCAAACTGTGGTGCAGTACTTAGCTGTTGGATAAATTGTTGTTGATAAAACGGATAAGCATGTACCAATACGTTAGCATAATAATTGGCACCTTTATCATCTCCTGCCATTTTATGCACGATGATTTGTTTAAATAAGGCTCCAGGATAAGGTAATGCATTAGCTAATTTATCAACATATTTTAACTGATCCGCTGGCGGCATAACTGTGCTGGTAGCTTGTGAGCCTGGCATGATATAATTATCGAGTACCATCATCGCAGACATAGACCAGATCGAATTACTGTCCACTATTTGCTCTAAACCAGTTACATTACTTACAAAATCATCTGAGTCAGTAGGTGTTTGCGTGTAAGCCATTAGTTGATTATTCATTTGATATGAATTATATGCAAACAACATTAATAATGCAACTACGATACTGCCAGCAGCCTTAACTCCAATACTATTTTTTAATACATATTTAGCCGGAGCAAAAGCCAAGAAAATAATTAACAATACAATAAAGTAAGCATACCATAATGGATACTCAAGAAAGCTATGAGTTAAAATAGGAATCATTAGTAATACTATAAATAAAGCTTGAGCAGTATTTACTCGGCGTAATAAAAGAAATATCGAATAACCTAATCCATAAACAATAGTAATTAATGACCCAATGAGTCCAGTCTCTGCCATCATATTAACTAAACTATTGTGACTATGTGTATACAACTTCATATTTTGCGGAATATACATAAAACGCTCTGTAAGCATTATGTAAATACCCTCACGCGTATACTGATACCAGCCAACACCAAATAGAGGATGATTAGCAAACATTACTAATGCTTTATACCACTCATAGAAACGACGGTATGTACTTTGCCCAATCGCATTCTCTGACAAACGGTTAAGTCCAGTAGAAACACTCGCAGGGTGAGAACTAAACATTGCTACAAGCTTAGGGAATGCAAATTGCACAGCCATTAAGCCAATAAAAAAGGCGATCATTAATAATGCAGCTTTTCTATAATTTATAGCCTGTTCAGGTTTTTTTACATTACGTAACCACATCCATCCAGCAGTAAATAGCATAATTATAAAATAAAGTAATACACCACGACGAGCCGTAAAGGTAACAGCCAGAGCAAATAATAATGAGTAAGCAATAAATACAATAAGATTAATTTGCCCAACAAAGAACAAATAGCACAGTGCGACTACACCAATTGAAATAAAATCAGTAAATTGATTTGGCTGACCAATATTACCAAAAATATTTGAACCATCGCCTGGGTCCTGCGGAGAAACTAAAACATACTCAGAAAAATTAGCCGCTTTACCAGTGTATTGCAGGTAAGCTATAATTGCTTGAATCGTTGCAGAAATAACTAAAGACCAACACAAAATTAACATTAAATTATCACGAGTTTTATCATCACCATCCACCAAAGAAGTGACTGCAATCGCAACCAAACCTAAAATGAAAAAAAGTAATGCAACATAATAATTATTGCCGATAAAATAAGTATGGACAAAAAATGGCTGAATCAAAGCAAACCCAGCAAAAGCAAATGATGCTATCGCAATTGGCGAAAATTTAAGCTGTGGTTTTGCCCAAATAACCAAAGCAAACATTAAAATACCGGCAATTAAACTTGTTGATTCGGCATAAAATTTTGAAACCGGAAAATACGCATAAGGAATCGCAAATGGCACTATTGCAACAACTGCCAGCAACAAGCCAAATGCCCAAATTACAACCTTATTATTTAACACTACGGTGCTCCTTTAAATCTAATAATTCATTAATAAAAAAATTTAATATTAACTACGCCAGAAAGTATACCAAGGCATATCTTGATAAACCCACGGGCTTCTTACATATTGGCTTTGTGGAAAGTTCATCACCAAAACCTGTTGCGTTTGCTGAGATAAAGTTAATTCACCAAGTTCACGATAAGCCACAACCTGAATCGCCAGCGCCTCCTCAACATACGCGGTATTTGGATAAGTTTTAATTAGTAACTGAGCACGATTAACGGCTGCCAAATAAGCGCGGATTTGCATATAGTGCCTAGAACGAAATAACTCACCACGAGCTAATGCATTAACCAGCTTATTCATTTTATCTTTAGAATCAGGCGCATATTTAGAATTTGGATATTTTTCAACTACTTCAGCAAATGCAGCATAGGCATCGCGTAAACCTTTTGGATCTCGCTCACTCAAATCCTGCTTACTAAAGCGCGCCATCAAACCGTTGTCATTATAATAGTTAATATAACCTTTAAGATATAAGGCATAGTCCATATTGGCATTAGTTGGATAGGTCCGAATAAACATATCAATTTCTGGTATAGCTAATTCTGGAGTATCACTATTATAATAAGCATAGGCCAAATCAAGCATACCTTGTTGAGCATATGTTCCATAAGGATAAGTCGCCTCTAAAACTTCATAGAGCTTAATCGCCTTGCTCCAACTGTGATCAGCCAATTTGGCACTAGCTTCGGCATAAATCTTCTCAACTGACCAGCCTTTAGTCTCTTCACGGACTGAATCAAGAGCGTCAGAAGCACATCCAATCACGATAAGTGATACAATAACGGCAATTAATTTTTTAAAAAAAGAGCACACTTTTATGAGTTTGTCCATTAATACAGATTTCAAAATTAGCATTGCAGAAAATTTAGATCTGGAAACGTTTGATTTTACTATTCCTAATAATTACATTGGAATCCGCACCGACATAGCATTAGCCGAGATTATATCAGATTTATCCAGAAGTAAATTAACAAATTGGCTCAAAGAAGGTCACATCCTGATTAACAAAAATCCAGCTAAACCTAAAGATAAAATAATGGGTGGTGAACATGTAATTGTCACTCCTCCATTTAATGAGGAATCACAAGCATTTAGTCCGGAAAATATTGAGCTAAATATTATCTATGAAGATGAGCAAGTAATCGTAATTAATAAGCCAGCCGGGCTAGTTGTACACCCAGGCGCTGGAAATTGGTCAGGTACATTACTTAATGGATTACTATATCATTACCCAGAGCTAATGAATGTACCTCGTGCCGGAATTGTGCATCGTCTAGATAAAGATACTACGGGTTTGATGGTAGTTGCACGAACACTAAATGCACAAATTAGTCTAGTTCAACAATTACAAGTTCGCTCAGTTAGTCGAATATATCGTGCTTTTGTTGAAGGATATCCATTTAAAGAAGGTCTTATCAATAAGAAGATCGGGCGCGATCCTCACAATCGAACCAAAATGGTAACCTTAGACCATGGTGGACGTGAAGCAATTACCCGTTATCGAGTTTTAAAACAATTCGATAAAATTTGTTATATAGAATGTAAATTAGAAACTGGTCGTACACATCAAATTAGAGTTCATATGAGGGACAAAGGATTTCCATTAATTGCTGATCCAGTATATGGAACTAAAAAAATTAATTATCAACCAGAAGTTGTTGACGCAATTGAACAACTTAATAGACAAGCTCTACATGCAATTAAATTATCATTCGTGCATCCAACTACAAATGAAACATTAAATTTTAAAACAAGAATGGCAGATGATATGCGTAACTTGCTCGCAGCACTTAGTTTTGGTGTACAACTTGATACTGAAGACTGGGATGATGAGGAAGATGATAGTAATTGGGAAATAATATATGCCTACGACAAAGACTAAACCAATTTTACTTCAACCAGCGTGGAAATTACCTGCAAATGTTAAAGCCGTCATTAGTACTCGAAGTAATGATTTTAATCTGGCAACCCACGTGAATGATGATCCTAATAATGTCATAACCAACCGCCAGCAGTTACGTAACTATTTGCCAAGTGAGGCATTTTGGTTACAACAAACACATAGTGATAGAGTTGTAAAAGCCGATATTTCCCAAACCACACCAGATGCAGATGCATCCTACACCACCCAAAAAGGTGTGGTATGTGCGGTTATGACTGCGGACTGTCTGCCTATATTACTAACCAACACATCTGGTGATTTCGTTGCAGCAATCCATGCTGGATGGCGCGGACTTAATGATGATATTATCACTAAAACCATACTAGAATTATCTCAGTTTACACCTAAAGAAATGTTAGCATTTATAGGACCAGCAATAGATCAGGAATGCTTTGAAATTGGTGCAGGAGTAAGAGAAAGTTTTTTAACAAAAGATCATGATACTTCAACATTTTTTATTCCAAGTATTAATAGTAGTAAATTCATGGCTGATTTACGAGGAATTGCTGAATATAAGCTTAAACAATCAGGTCTATTAGCACAAAATATTACTAATCCTAAAATATGTACTAAGTGTCATCATAATTGGTTTTTCTCCTACCGTGAAAATTCAAATACGGGGAGAATGGCATGTTTAATTTGGAAAGAGTAATAAGGCAGTAGCTCCATAAAAGCCATTGAGCAAATGCTCATTGGCATATGGAGGGAGATATGATTGGTTAAATTAGTTTAACTGTTGCTATAGTGT
>JAIEPY010000125.1 GCA_019748155.1 Burkholderiales bacterium
GAGTGGTAGTTCAGTTGGTTAGAATACCTGCCTGTCACGCAGGGGGTCGCGAGTTCGAGTCTCGTCCACTCCGCCAAGTGCATTAAAAGGCATAAGAATAAAAAGCAAAAGCGATGATCTAAGGATTGTCGCTTTTTGCATTTTCAGACAGCAGAGAGATACCCGCATGACTAAAAATTTAAAATCACCTTCAATTAATATACCACAACAAAAACATGAAATCCGCGATGGTCAATCAATCGAGCTACTCAAAGAGCTTCACATCCTAACTCGCGATGGTAAATTAAATCAAGACAGCCGCCGTAAACTCAAACAAGTATATCACCTTTATCAATTCATTGAGCCGTTACTACAAGAACTACAACAAAGCAAAGAAACATTTAATCTAGTTGATCATGGCGCGGGGAAATCTTATCTTGGATTCATCTTATATGATCTATTTTTTAAACAATTAGCTAATAATTCGACTATCTATGGTATTGAAACTCGTGATGAGCTGGTAATCAAGTCACAGGAATTAGCCGCGCAACTTGGTTTTAAGAATATGTCATTTCTCAATCTCTCGGTTACTGATTCCATTACTTCAACAGATTTACCAGCGCAGATTGACATTGTAACCGCGCTGCATGCCTGTAATACTGCTACCGACGACGCCATTGCATTTGGCTTACACAAAAATGCTAAATACATGGTCTTAGTTCCATGTTGTCAGGCTGAAGTTGCGACAATTTTAAAGAAAAATTACAGCAAAATTAAAGACAGCAACATTTTGGCTGAAATCTGGCGCCATCCAATTCATAGCCGTGAATTTGGTAGCCATATTACGAATGTTTTGCGGACTTTACAACTTGAAGCTCACGGATATAGCGTTACAGTTACTGAATTAGTCGGTTGGGAACACTCGATGAAAAATGAGCTGATTCTTGCTAAAAAAACACGCGCGAATAATCCAACAGCAGCACAAAAACTCAAGCAACTATTAGGCACGCTTGGCTTAACTGAATTAACCTCCAGATTTAGCTAATTAGTGCACACAACACTGCACTAATAATTTACAATTAAGCCCTATACTCGTCGTGCTCACAATTTTAGCGTTGTCGTATTACTAAAAAAGGTTCGTTATGTATCATATATACACCGCCTCACCTTTTTTATCAACACTCCTAGCTATAATCGCGATCACTTAGAGTCTGTACGTAAAAGCTCACAAATGAGCGTTCAAAGTATAAAGATTACTCTAGGATTCAACTATGTTATTAAGTATTGCAACCCGTCTAGCCAATTTATTAAACGTCAATGAACATCAAGTTAGTAGCACTATTGCCCTCCTCGATGAAGGTGCCACCGTGCCATTTATCGCTCGCTACCGTAAAGAAGCAACGGGCGGATTAGATGATACCCAACTGCGTTTACTCGCTGAAAAATTAGTTTATTTACGTGAGTTGGACGAACGTCGCGAAACAATTCTCAAATCGATTCAGGAACAAGGAAAGCTCACGCCAGAATTAGAACAAGCAATTTTGGCTGCAGATAACAAAACCACACTAGAAGATCTCTACCTGCCATATAAACCTAAACGTCGCACCAAAGCACAGATTGCTAAAGAAGCTGGCTTAGAACCGCTGGCATTAGCATTGCTTAAGAATCAAGATCACGACCCATTAGTTTTAGCCAATGATTACCTAAACCCGGATGCCAATATCAATAGCGCACAAGATGCGCTGGATGGAGCGCGCTATATAGTATTAGACATATTTGCTGAGAATGCAGCTCTCCTAGCTAAACTTCGTGCAAGACTCAGCCATGAAGCTTTGATTTGCGCTAAAGTAATCGAAGGTAAGGAAAAAGATGGGATTAAATTCACTGATTATTTTGCGCATCAAGAATTAGTTAAAAACGTGCCATCGCACCGAGCACTAGCAATTCTGCGTGGTAATAACGAAGGTTTTTTGAGTATGGCAATTGAATACCCTGAGCAACATACCCTCGCCCGTGGTGAGTTTTCAACTTACGATCAACTAATTAATGATGAATTTGCCATTGATGAACATAAAACGGCAGGTAGTTGGTTACGCGACTGCGTGCGCCTAGCATGGAAGGCTAAAATTTTTCCATCCTTAGAAAACGAGTTACTTACCAATATGCGTGAACGTGCCGATGAAGAAGCAATTAAAGTTTTTGCGACTAATTTACATAACTTACTCTTACAAGCTCCTGCGGGCAGTAAAACCACCATTGGACTTGATCCGGGGATTCGTACCGGAGTAAAAGTTGCCGTAATTGACAATACCGGGAAAGTATTAGATACTGCAGTAATCTATCCATTTACTAAAAACCGTGAAGATGCAATGCTCGCTATCGCTAAATTGTGTGATAAATACAAAGCAGAATTAATCAGCATTGGTAATGGAACTGCCTCACGTGAAACCGAACAATTAGTCAAAGACCTGTGTAAAGAATTTAAAAATATTAATGTCCAGATTGTAGTTGTTTCAGAGGCTGGGGCATCAGTTTATTCGGCATCAGAATTTGCGGCTAAAGAATTCCCAGATATGGATGTTAGCTTGCGTGGAGCAGTCTCAATTGCCCGTCGCTTACAAGACCCATTGGCAGAATTAGTAAAAATAGATCCTAAATCAATTGGTGTTGGTCAATACCAGCATGATGTAAATCAAAGTCGCTTGGCAAGCAGTCTGAATAACGTAGTCGAAGACTGTGTGAATGCCGTGGGTGTGGATGTAAACACCGCATCAGCACCGTTACTAGCGCAAGTAGCCGGATTAAATTCAATTATTGCTAATAATATCGTAAGTTACCGTGATAGTAATGGTAAATTTACCAGCCGTAAACAATTAACCAAAGTTAGTCGTCTTGGTGACAAAACTTTTGAACAATGTGCTGGGTTCTTACGCATTAATGATGGTGACAATCCATTAGATAAATCGGCGGTACATCCCGAGAGTTATCCATTAGTTGAAAATATTTCTCAAAAATTAGGTGTAGCATTAACTGAAATGATCGGCAATACCCAGCTGCTTAATAGTATCAAGCCAACCGATTTTGTTAGCGATAAATATGGATTACCGACAATTAGTGATATCCTTAAAGAGTTAGACAAACCAGGACGCGATCCGCGTGGTGAGTTTAAAACAGCTCAGTTTAAGGACGGTGTTAACGAAATTAGTGATTTGCAAATCGGCATGGAACTTGAAGGCGTTATCACCAATGTGGCTAATTTTGGTGCTTTTGTGGATATTGGTGTTCATCAGGATGGTTTGGTTCATATTTCTGCAATTGCCGATCAATATGTTGCCAATCCTAATGATGTATTAAAAGTTGGTCAAATTGTTAAGGTGCGGGTTGAAGAGGTTGATGTCAAACGTAAACGAATCGCATTAACCATGAAGGGCTTAAATAAGCTGAATATCCCTGTTACGCAACGTAAAGCTCCAGCTCAAAACAATGGCTATAATAATCAACAGCCGCGCCAAAATTCTAATCGAGCTCAGACTAGTGATAACAGCAGCATGGCAGCAGCATTTGCCAAACTAAAAAGGATTTAATTAATGCACGGTGAATTATTTATTCATGATATGGCAATCATTATGTTGGTTGCGGGTATCGTAACGTTAATTTTTCACCGCTTTAAACAACCTGTTGTGTTAGGTTATTTGGTAGCTGGTATTATCATTGGCCCACACACACCACCATTTGTCCTGATTCACGATAAACAAACTATCTCGATCCTAGCTGAATTGGGCGTAGTATTTTTGATGTTCTCACTTGGTATGGAGTTTAGCCTCAAGAAAATTGCTAAAGTTGGTGCAATTGCATTTATAACTGCGATTTGTGAAACCAGTCTAATGATTGCCATTGGCTATAATTTGGGGCATTACTTTGGCTGGTCGCAAATGAATTGCATCTTCTTAGGTGCAATGATGGCAATTTCATCGACAACTATTATTGTCAAAGCTTTGGGGGAATTAGGACTTAAACAGCATAAGTTTGCTCAGCTGATCTTCGGGATTTTGATCGTTGAAGATATCTTAGCAATTGCAATCATTGCTCTGCTCTCTGGGATTGCAACCACAGGTTCAATTCAAAGTAATGATATTTTTGATACTGTCGGACAGCTCTCCTTATTCATTATTGTAACTTTAACCATTGGTTTACTCACGATTCCAAAATTACTTGAATACGTAGCTAAATTTAACAGCCATGAAACGATGTTAATCTCAGTGCTTGGCTTATGCTTTGGCTTTTGTTTAATGGTACTAGCGCTTAACTATAGCATTGCATTAGGTGCGTTTATTATTGGTGCAATTATTGCCGAATCACGCCCATTACACTTGATAGAGAAATTAATTGAACCATTACGAGATACGTTTTGCGCAATATTTTTCGTAACTATCGGGATGATGTTTAACCCCTCTATTTTAATTTCAAACTTCTCGGTAATCATCATTATCTCGATTACTTTGATTATAGGTAAGATACTTGGTAATACTATCGGAGCCTTTGTTTCTGGTGAAAAAGCCGGAACATCGCTTAAAGTTGGCATGGGACTAGCACAAATTGGAGAATTCTCATTTATCATTGCTGCTTTAGGTGCTAATTTAAAAGTTACAAGTGATTTTCTCTATCCCATCGCAATTGCAGTCTCAGCAATTACTACGTTAACTACACCATATTTGATTAATCTAGCGGATCCGTTTGCCTCATTTATACGCGCAAAAGCACCACGGAAAATGATTGGCTTATCACACTACTACACTCGTTGGCTAGGCGACTTACACCCGCGTGGCGACAGTGCCATGATTGTTAAGATGATTACTAAAATTGTTGCCCAAGTAATTGTCAACTGTGCTTTGGTTATGACAGTCTTTATGGCAGGAGCTTATTTGGCAGATAATCTAAATAAAGGAGTACTTGCACGAGTAGGCATAATTGTGGATCTACAAATACATAGAAGCATTATAACTAGTTGTGCTATTTTACTATCACTGCCATTTCTCATTGCAGCCTATCGTAAACTTAAAGCGCTAGGTATGATTTTTTCGGAAATTTTAATTCATGAAAATTGGCTAGGTAAATATACTTACCAAGGAAGAAGAGTAATTTTTGAAACATTGCCAGTTGCCGCAATTATCGGAATAATGAGCCTGATTTTCTCAGTCAGTCATCACGTTTTACCACAAGATACGTATTTGATTCCAATTATAATTGCAATGTTAGGCATTGCTTATCTTTGCAGAAACCCGTTTATTCGTCTACAATCATGGTTACAAATTCGCTTATTTAGCGTTATGGAAGATAAGCCACAAGAGTAATATCGTAGATGGTGAGTTAATAAGCGCCGCTACGCTTGAACACTACACCAAAAGTCTTGACTAAAATTACAATATCGTACCATAATGACCAGTTTTTAACGTACCACTCATCCAAGCGCACTCGGTTGGTATAATCAATATCATTACGTCCGCTAACCTGCCATAAACCAGTAATTCCTGGCGTAACTAATTGGTAATAGTAAAATCCATCGGCATAGCGCTCAATCTCTTGGGAAATAATTGGTCGTGGTCCAACCAGGCTCATTTCACCAAGTAAGACATTAAATAACTGTGGTAACTCATCAAGGCTGGTCTTGCGTAAAAATTTACCGATCTTAGTTACTCGTGGGTCATCTTTTAACTTAAAGTCACGCTCCCATTCTTCACATGCCTGAGGATCAGTAGCTAGTATATTGGCTAATAACTCCTTGCTGTTTGGGTACATCGTTTGGAATTTTATGCAGTAAAAAGGTTTACTGTTTCGCCCTATTCGTTGATGCTTAAAAAATACATTGCTTTTGGTGGTATATTTGATAATTATAGCGATTAGCACAAATAGCGGTGATAAAATTATTAAGCCTAAACTTACACAAATCAGATCAAAGCTACGCTTTATCCACGCATTAGCATTACGTGCCAGATTATTATTTAGGCGTAAGACTAATTGATCATTGCCAAAAAAATGCTCTATTTGCGCACCATATAGTGCCAACCCACTGATTTCTGGTAAAACTAATACCGCCAAGGCATTATGCTGTAAAAAGTTAATCAAGCCAATTTGTTGATTTAACTCACTTTGTGTCAATGCAACAATTATTTCACATTCTTGATTTTTTCTTAATTGCGCAATAAGTTCAAGTTGGTTAATAATCTGGTGCTTACCTAGAGTTAGACTTGGTATGTTTTTATCTTGATCACTGATACGGACAAAAGCATTGAGTCGATATCCCATCATTTTATTTTGAATCAATATTTGGTAGGCATTATCCGCAGATGGTCCAACGCCTAAAATAAATACTTCTCGCTGCCACAAATGTAATTGATTAAGCAATAATTTAGTAATTATCCGGACTAAAGGTAAAATTATTGCAAAGCTCAACCAAAAACTTACAATAAGAATTTTAAGCGATCCTTTAGCCAATACAAATGAAAGTCCTAAGTTAATCAATAATAAAAAACTCAGCGTACGATAAATTTGCAGCAAATCCTCCCAAAATGGACGGCGCTTAATATACTGTTCTTGGTACCAGAACAATGCAATAATTGTTAATCCTAATACTTTAGATGCCCCAAAATGGAAAAAATTACTCCACGGGCTATCAAGTAAATCCAAATGGTAAACTTGGGTTATTGCTATCGCGATTAGAAAAGCCATAGCCATGCTAAATAAATCAGAGATAATTAGCGCAAGGCGCTGAAGGTTAGTTTTAGTCAAATTAAACTCAAATACATAAATAGGTAGTTATTTCTTGTTTTTATTACGGTATATCTTAATTAAATTTGGTATCATAACCATTAACGTTAGCACAACTAGTGGCGCCCAAAGTTTTGGGTCAGTAAAAACTTCTGTAGTTAACATTTGATGCTCTGCCATATGACTACGAACGCCATCGCCAATAATTACCCAAATTAATGAACTAGGTATAATACCAACAAATGTAGTTAGAGCAAAAATGGAAAACGGAACACCTAAAACCGCGGCTAAAATGTTTAAAACCCAGAATGGAATTACAGGAATAAAGCGCAAGGCAATCAAATTGTATGCAGCTCTTTTCATTCCACCATTACCACTCATAATCAAATATTTTAAATGACTGAAGCGCTTATGCAATAAATCATGTAACAAATAGCGAACCAATAGGAAATTAACTATAGCGCCTGTTAAATAGCAAATGATAACCAATAAAAAGCCAATGGTCGGACCATAAATAAATCCAGCTAATAAATCAAATAAAATAGTCCCCGGAATGCAGCAGGCAATTAGCGCAATATAGCTAATAATATAAACAAAGGTAAACTCTAGCAGATGATTCTGCTCAAAATCTAAAACTTGCTGATGATAACGATTAAAACCGTCAATACTAAGATACAAAGACAGGTTATAATGTTTAAATACTATTGCAATAATCGTAGCAGCTATTAGCAATCCAATTATTTTATAACGATTTTTATTCATACAGCCACAAAAAATTTGTGCAATTATGCACGGTTATGCTCAGGATATTCAAAGAGTTAACTAAACGCGGTGATGCGTCAATTATACCACAGAAAAGTCAGCTGGTTCACTAAGTGATTAATACAAATATAATTGCGGAGCAAGTTTGCTAAAGTACTTGGGCTCTTGTTTCTGGCGTGAACCATCTAGCTGATAACATGGAGAGTAAATTCCTTCATCTTGCCACACCGCAACTTGGCTAAGCCACGGGTCTGGTAAAATATGTGCAGGATTGCTCGGTCCAAAAAATGCAGTCATTCTTTCTAGTGCTCCGGCGGCGACACCTAGATGCATCGCACCACAATCCGTGGTATAAAAATGCGTAGCACGTCCAATTAAATAGCTACTTGCAGCTAAATTAAATTTACCAGCTAAATTATATAAATTATGATTCTCAGGGAGTGATGCACATATTTTTTGATAATGTATAAGATCAATTTTGGCACCAAGCAAAAGGACTTTATACCCTCGTTCTAATAATAACAACTTAACTAACTCAAGCACTTTTTCCATTGGTAGCATTCTTAGTCCATCCTGCTCATAGGAATTATTACCACCACTGTTAACTAGCACTACGTAATTAGTTAATTTATTTTCAAAGATAAACTCCTCTATGGCTAGCTTATCTGCAGTACTAATCGTCAAATCCAATTTCAAATCAGTGTAATCTACAGCAGCAAGCTGGCTCACCTTTAGCAAATCCAAATAATATAAACTATGATAACGGCTTACATCATCATAAACAACTTTTTTGTATAAAATTAGATTAGATATCATATCTCGAGTATAGCCAATAACTTTCGCGCCTACAAGTTGCGCCATACAATTAAAATACCAATGTTTATCTAAGACAAAAACATAATCGTATTGTTTTCGTAATTTTAATAGCTCCTGGAATAAGCTCACTACCCCACGCAGCGTAAAATCATTATCTGCAAGGATAATTTGCCGATCTAAGTATTGATTATGGATTAATGCAGCACTTGCTGATTTACCCACAATTATATCCAGTTGGCAATTTAGTTGTTGTTTAAGCTGGCGAATAAGAGGTGTCGCCATCAATAAATCACCAATTGCTCCGCGCTTGATCAGTAAAACTTTCATAACCTAAACCCTTGTATTACTCCACTAAATCGCCAACCAAATTCCTTAAATGAGTATTGGCGCAGAATTAGCTTAATCAGCATACCGCCACAATAAACGCTTAAAAGCTTATAACGAATCCATCCAGAAAAATGTTTGCGCAAAAAGTAAATCCGATTCCGCGAACCATACCATGCTCCGATTCTTGATTTTGCACCACCAGTTAAACTACTGACTTTGTGAATTAGTAGAGGCTCAAAACAATATCTTAATTTAACATCTAATTTATGGGCACGGTAAAACCAGTCCGCATCCTCGCTATAAATAAAATATTTTTCATCTAGTTGACCGACTTTTTCCCATACTGGTATTGGTATCATTACGCAGCACATCGGAACAAAATCGCAATAATAATCATTATCGTATTGACCATTATCAAGCTCATTTTCGCCACGATGATATGCAGCATAAGCTCGTTCTGACTTAAACCCTCCGCCAGCACACCAGATAGTTTGATTATCTGGATAATAAATTTTGGGCGTAAGTATAGCATTTGGATACTGATTATGTGATTTTAATAATTTACTCAAAAAATCAGCGGGGAAAATAGTATCGTTATTAATTAATAATAATTCATCACAACCATCGCTAATCGCCTGAGCAATGCCAATATTATTTCCACGAGCAAATCCAACATTTTGAGATTGCGGTAGAAGATTAATTCTATCATCGGCATAATTGCTGATTTTGGTTAATGTATCATCCTGTGACGCACTATCCACAATATAAAGCTGCCAGCTCAGCCAAGTTTGTTGAATCAGAGAATCAAGAAACTCATCAATAACTAAGCTGCTATTGTAAGTGACAGTAATTATACCAATTTTACTCATCAAAATATATTATATATAAATAATTTAATTTTACCTGTCAATTTTCTAAATACTCCATACAAATAAATTTGCAATAAAATGATATTTGCGGAATTAAATAATTTACAAGTGTTATAAAACAGTAGCAACCTTTTTTTTATCAATGTTATGTTACTATACTCTGTCGCCAAAATTTTTTCCACCGTTATCATAAATTCTGCTGATGCTTCATTCCATGTTTTCCAACTATTTGCAGCTTGCTGAGCATTAACTTTCAAAGTATTAAGTAGGGCGTTATCTTTAATAAGCATATCAACATATTCTCTAACTTTGTCAAAGTCATAAATTGGAGCAATTAATGAATTAACACCATGTACCATATATTCCTCATGCCCTGGTACATCAAAAGTAATTGCAGTTCCACCACATTTAAACATTTCTAATGGAGGGCCAAACATTCCCTCAACAGTACTTAATTTTACCAGAACATCGTATCTAGAATAAACTTCACCAACTTTATCTATAGGAATTAAAGAATATAGTTTCGTAACACCTGGATAACGTTTTATTCTACTAGAAGTAAGTAATCCTATATCTTTGACCCCCATACTTTTAAGTAATTTTATAGTTTGTGGCACCATTTTTCTAACATCGGTAATGCTCCCTTCGACTAAAAACCTAACACTTTTTTTTGTAATATTGTCTGCAGTACAGTGTTTTAAATCTAACAAACCATTTTTTACTAAATATGCTCTAACACCATAATTATCTAAAAGATGTTGCTGCAGCCACGTTGCTATCGTTACGACCTTAATACCAGATATATAGGTATACTCTGCTAAAGAACGCTTTAATTTATTTTCAAAAGGTATAAATAAGACTTCTGGTGCCTGTACCAGATATACATAGTGCTTTGATTTAACTAGTGGTAACTTATATACTGTTTCCCACGATGAGGCAAAAACCATATCAAAGCTGTAAGCACCAATTGCTTTATAAGTTACAAAAGTAACTAAACCAATAAGTTTTGGATACCACGATATTTCAGTGGGCTCTTGTTTTGCGACAAAATAAACATCAAAGCCGTTATTAGCTAGATATTCCGCATGCCTAAAAATAATATGTATACCACCACTAATTCCAAAATGTGGGACAATAAATGCTAATTTATTCATTATAAGTTATCTCACTTTATAAAATATTTTTGCAACACTCTGACCAAAAGCACCTCTTAAAAGAAAGCCAATAGTTCGTTTTAAGCCAAAATTCTTAAAGTACCAATGTAGCGTAGCAAATGATGGAAATTTTGAATAGGCTATTGAGTCATGATAGTCTATAGCAAAAAGCAAATTGCTTTGCCAAGATGTAATCCTACCTTGCTCTAAGATTTGTTTAAGTTGTATCACTTGTTTCTGATGATATTGCTTTAATCTATTATAGGTAATGCCAAATCCACCCAGAACATTTCCCTCATGTTGGCGATAGTCGGTTAATACCTCATTACAATACCCCAAGCGATTAAAAAAAGATGCGTAAATAGCTAAATATTGATCGTGCATCATAACACCAGAAGGAAAAGGTAATACAAAATTTAATAACTCCCTACTGCAAATCATTGTACAACCAGTTACTATATTTCCAATTAGAAAGTCAACAAAATGATTTAATTGTAAATTTTTATATTTACTGAAGGAAATTTCAATAATACTGTCATCTGAGTTAATTAATTGCGCATCCGAGTGCATTAAGAGATTACCACCAATAGCATCAATTAATTTTCTAACTTTTTCTTTATGCCAGACATCATCTTGATCACTAAATAGTATAAAATCACCACTAGAGTTTTGCATAGCCATTTCAAAAGACCTAACTACCCCATAATTTTCATCATTCAAAAGCACTCTGACCCTACTATCATTATTACTATATTGAGTTAAAATTTCCACAGTTGCATCAGTAGAACAATCATCCACAATAATCAACTCATCAACTTGAAGGCTTTGAGTAACCAATATACTATCTAGTTGCTGCTTAAGATATTTAGTACCGTTATAGGTTGCCATAACTACCGAAATTTTAATTTTAATTTACCCTTAACCAACTTAGTCCATCATCAAGCAACTTATTCCATGAATAATTTACTTTACTTTCAAGGAGTTTTCCTTTAATTATAGCTATCTCTACTTTACTAAATCCATCAATCAAATTATGCCATTGATTAATATCTGCAAACTTAACTATATCAGATAGTTTCTCAAATTCAGACATTAACTCCTGCAATGGAGTTGATAAAAATGGAACTCCAGCATTTAAATAAAAAGAGGCTTTTGTAGGGTAGCATAAGTTATAGTATTTAACTTCTGTTGAGTATGGAATTAAACCCAAATCACAGCTATTAACAACCTGCATTGCCTTCATCTCATTAAAAGAGCCAAGGTAGTTCACATTTTGCGGCAAGATATGAGTTAATAACCATTCCCCCATATCACCTATCAATATTAATTCAGCGTGTTGTAAGGTTGAAAAAACCTGAATTAACTCTTCAATTTGTCGTCCACGATTAAGGCTTCCTGCATATACACAACGGATTTTATCATCATATATCAGATCTACGTTTTTAATTCCGCCTACATTTGGAAACTCTAACATTGGCGCACCGTTAATTATAGTACGAAAAGATTTTACCAGATACTTCAATTTAGAATACTTAGCCATTTCATTTGATGCAAAAATATAATGAGCTCGATCTATACCATACATGATAAACTGAAATAGTTCCATATCGCTATCAACACAAAGTTTAAGATCAATAGATTGCTCATAATATAAATCATTAACTTCAATTATAAGTTCATTCCTACTTGCAACTCGTGTAAGTAAATAGTTGCATAGATTAAAACATATCTTCTTAAGTTTTCTACTATTTATATAAAATAGCGAAACTATACATATTTGATGAATAAAAATAGTTTTTTTATTTACAAAATATAAGTAAAACCAAAAATAAAGCATATTTATTTTTCTAGCCCAATGGTTCTGCGTATTCAAATTAAACTTTCGCAAACATTTTAAACCAGAAAAATATTGCCAAAAGGCATTATTGCGAGCCTGTCCACCTTCCAGTGTCATATTTGAATAATAGCCAAAATATATTATTTTAGACACCATTTTGAAATCCCTCTACATACTACAATTATCTTTTTTCGTACCCAAGATTGCTCTAACAAAAACGAAGAAAAAAACTCAGTCGGTTCAAACAAATTATACTTAAAATTAACTCTGATTAATTTGCGCAATGTTAATTCAAAGAATACTAAGTCAAATAAAAAGCATACTTTATTATGCTGACAAAACCTAAAATCCACAAATTTCTTTAAATATTTCACACTTATAAATTTACTAAAATAGTAAAAATAGTTTTCTGAAATGATCTGGATTGTTTTATATATAATTTTTTCTCTTTGTACGTTACTAGTCTGCTTATCAGATTTTCTATAATATAATAAAACTTCAGGAATGTTTGCAAAATTATAACCCAGATTTACCAGGCGTGACCACAAGTCATAGTCTTCAGCATCACCACTTAGATTAATGTCATAATTATGCATCTTTAAAATGCTTTGTCTAACTAATGTTGTAGGGTGTGCAATATAACACCCTGCAAAGAGCACTAAAATACGTAATTGTTCACTATTTGAAACATGATCAGTCGAGACTCTAATAATATCATTAACATCATTATTTTGGAACTCTCTAAGCCATGAACCACATACGCCAATTTCGGGATGAGACTCCATAAATTCAATTTGCTTGGAAAATCGCTCTGGCAACGAAATATCGTCAGCGTCCATGCGAGCGATATACTTACCTTTTGCCTGTGATATACCAAAATTTAAAGTTTTGGGCAGCTTATTATTTACATTATTTTTAAATAATCTAATACGATTATCTTTAGCTGCATAACTTTGCAAAATTTCATAACTGCCATCAGTAGAACAATCATCTATAATAATAAATTCAAAATCAGAATATGTCTGGTTTAAAATACTATCGACTGCTTCAACAATATATTTTTCTGCATTATATACTGGCATTACGACCGAAATCATTGGTATTGTCATATTTGTATCCATGAATCAGGTAACAAGTCTTTGATATTAATCATTGGATCATTAAACCATTTCGATGGTGCAATGATGATCTTATCAGAATTGTTATTTAACCATGCACCCCACCAACTAAACGAACTATTGGCAATGATATTGTACTTACATAAGCTCATTAACTGCATATCTCGGTAGCTATTCTCACTAACGTTACCTGTAATATAAATACCATCTATAATATTTAAATTTTGCTTACACCACTCAATATCATTAGAAAATACAAAAAATGTCGGATTATCCAATTTCGATTTGATAAAATCAATTGCTCTTTGATAATACTCAATAGTACAAATGCCACCATGAATTGGGTGGTCAACGTAATCGCCCATGCGTACGTGTAGTGATACAGAATTAGTCTGTTGAATATTGGCAGCATAAAAACTATTGTTGGCGTCTATATCAAGAAACTTAAAGTCGTCACGAATAATGTCAGCACATCCTTCAAAATATTTTTCGCTTTGCCAATAACCATCTAAATACACAGTTTGATTATTCGTAAAACTTACATACTTGGAGTCATAATTAAAGTTTTTTTGTGTAATATATTGATTATATAACTTTAGTTTACGGCAAATTCGATGCCAAAGCCCCCTTGACATAGAGCGTTTTTTTATTTCATCAACCAAACTATAATCCGGCTCATCTACATTAAGTTTAAAAACTCTGCTCAATTCAAAGCCATAGTGTAATGAGTAGTCTTTGAAACCTGAAATATCTAAAGATACATTTTCATTTTCTAATTGTAGCCGTCGGTAAAATGCATACTGAAACATTTGATTGCCCAGTCCTCCTAAGCATTTAACTATTATATTATTCATTTTAACACCTTTATAAGTTGCAAAATCTCTGATATACTCTTCTTACCAACAATAATAGAACTCACAACAAAATAGAAGATAAAAACCGATATAGATAACAAGACTTTCATAAAATCAAAGCTATACATATTCAAATAATAGATCATACAACTAACAGGAATAATTGCAAATAAAATATGTTTCATTACAAAAAGGAAATCAAACTTAAATAGATTTGGCATAAGTTTATCAAGCTTTAATGGTACTAATATAAACATTGTGACAACATGGGCGATTAATGTCCCGAAGACCACACCTGCAATACCAATTTTAATTACAAGATAAATAGATAATACTAAATTAACTATTGCTTCAAGCAAGGTTAACTTATAAATTTCTTTGGCATAATTTAATGATACTATTGCAGAGTATGGAACTACGCTTGAACATAAAAAATAGCAGTATAAACCCATAGCAAAGCAAGACAGCGACCCAATAAAGATACTTGAATTATGAGTCCACAATATAACAAACTCTTTAAAAAATCCAAACATGATAATGAATATAAATCCACCAACTACAGGAAAGATACGAATTAATACATTAAATAACTGAGATAGTTTATCTCGTTTACCTTCCTTTACAAATTTAGGAAATAGTGGATTTACTACGTTCATTATTTGTGTAATAATCATAAACAAAATTGTAAAAAATTTAAACATTACTGCATATTCAGCTGTTTCACCCAGACCTAAGTAATGGCTAATAACTAAGCTATCTGTATTCCAGATAATCAGACCACCAACTCCATTAAGAAAAAAATAAAAACTACTACTCATTAAATGTCGATAACTCGTATACTCAGAATTATATACCAAATTAGATAACGCTTCTCTTCGCCAAATTCTAATAAATAAAAGTATTGAAAGGAATAATGGAAGCAATGAAATAAAACCGCTAATTATTGCATATTGAACAATAGTTAATTTAAAATTAATAACCGCTAATAAACTACTAAAAGTTAGCATGGATGATAAAATATCAATGATCTTAGATATATAAACCCGATTAATAAAAATAAGTAGTTGCCCAAACAAACTAAATGGTAATCGAATTATAAAGAATATCACGCTTATGCTAATAAATAATTTTGCTGAGGGCAAAATACTGCTATTAATCTGAGCAATAAAGTGGATCCAATCAGAATAAAGAAGGGCAATTGTATTTACTATACAAGTCATAAACACACATAATAAGAAAAGCAATTTTAATGACTTAAATAGTAATTCTTTCTGAGCTCGATAATTTAATAGCTTAGCAAAGATAGTCGCTGTAGCCCATGGAATACCAAAATTAAACAATGCTAGATAAGCCAATGTGTCATTGGTAATTGAGAATAAACCAAATAAGTCCTTACCAAAGTAATTCAAAGATAATGGTAGAGTAATAAAGCCAATTAATGAAGTAAATATGACACTTCCATAACTATACAATAGGCTTTTTAAAAAGTTATTTCTCATAATACTAACGAATTTTAAGCAGCGATAAGATAGATGGTACAAGACGGTGAGAATAATAATTAAACATACTCTTATAATAATATATCAACTCTTTATTTGTTTTAATATTTTTTCGTGCAATACTGAATCTCTCAATGTTCCCATTGTGAGCCTGGGTAAATGATAAATTTGCATCAAAAATATTTATGGTTGCAATTTCATCTACGTACTGTAATAAATAATTACCATCTACTAGATTAAAATAATACTCATAATCCATTGCAAAACGACTATTAATATTAAATTTATACTTCTCTAAAATAGCTTGTTTAAAGAAAATATTTTGCAATCCAACAATTGTCCCAAATTTTATTAAATTGCCGCGATTAAATCCTATATTTGGGCACTTACGAAGTATAATTTTATTCTCATTAATATAGTGTGTATATGAATTAAAATAAATAGCATCCGCATTTACTAATGAAAAATTTTGATTAATAGTGTCAAAGATTTTAGGCATTAACAAATCATCGCTACCGAGATAACCTACTACGTCACTATCTAAATAATCTAGGGCATGATTAATTGCATCTGAAATGCCTAGGTCTTTATACTTAAGCCACTTAATTTGCAAGTACTGAGCAATATAAGTACTAATTATTTCATGAGATTCATCGGTTGACTTACCATCAACAATAATTAGCTCTTTATTATCATAATCCTGTGTAATAAAGCTTTCAATAGCCTCTACTAGATACTTACTACCATTATAGTTTGGCATAATGATAGTTATTTTTAGGTATTTAGATATAATCATTATTATTCAACTTTCACTCTAATTTTCTGCACTCTTGAATAAAAATATTTCTCAATTATAAATGATAAAATAAAAGTAACTAAGATTGCTAATAGGAATACAAATAAATTTTTAGGGTTAATAATTGACAAAACAAGCAAATGAAGTAAATAGAATGGATAGCTAGTTTCACCAATTATCTTATCCACCTTGAAATTTTTAGTAAGATTAAATAAGGTGTTGATAGATAAAAAAGTTAAGATATACAGAATTATTTTAAAACCGATTTCATTATATTGATAAAATGAATAGTAGAATAATAGATAAATTACATATAAGACTAATATGCAAAGAGGGCATGGGGAGATGCGAATAAAACTTTCTCGATTTATGTAAGCAATACTGCCTAGTAAAAAAAGCCATAACTCTGAAAAGAAAAAGCGATAACTCCATGGGTCAGAATTAAAACCAGAAGAAAAACATAAGACATTTATTGATAAGCTACAGAAAAAAACTAAGAACAAAATTTTCTTATGTTTTAATAAAAATGGAATTAATAAATAAAAATATAACTCTAAACTTATTGACCATGCCTGAGGTAGCCACATGAAATTGTGAAAAGCAAATTTATAAGCAGCGAAATTATGAACAAACACTATATTCCCATTCTGCAGCGTAGAGAACATCATTGTATCAAGACCCAAAATAAAAATATTTGAGAACAATACCCATACCTGTGCAGCAAAAGGTAAAGATATAAATGGTATTAATGTTTTCAAATCATGATGCATAATACAGTGGATGAGTTCAATACACAATATAAGCAGCAAAACAAACCAATATATTGAAAATATTTTAATTATTCTATTGGTATAGAAAGCTTTAATTTTTTGCTGATATTTGTAATCTATGACCATTGCCATATAATACCCAGATATAATATAAAAAACTTCAACTGCTACAGATGCCTGTACTAAAACGTAACTTTTGTTATACCATGGCGAATGCCCAATCATTACTGATATAGCTAAGATTAAACGCAATAACCCCATCTATCCTTCCTTGTCACATATAAGTTTATTTAAATAATTAATCTGTAAACTTATATCAAACTGATGATTGCCTACAAATAAACCATTTCGATCAATTAATTCAGCGTTAGTTAGTTCACCATATATCTCATAAT
>JAIEPY010000065.1 GCA_019748155.1 Burkholderiales bacterium
TTTACACCTTAGATATTACTATGGTGGTGACATTTCTATTTCAGCTAAGTGACATTTCTATTTCGGGTTGATAAAAAAACAAAGACAAGATTCAAAGATAATGGGTATATGTTAAAATAAGGAATCACATTTTTAGATAAGTCAATATGTCAAACCTAAACTTAACTCAATTACCACCACTAAGTCTATATATCCATATGCCATGGTGTATTAAAAAATGTCCATATTGCGATTTTAACTCGCATGGACTTAAGGGTACGCTACCGGAACAAGAATATATCAATAGTTTAATTATGGATTTAGAACAAGCGCTACCACTCATTTGGGGGCGCTCTATTCAAACAATCTTCATTGGTGGTGGCACACCTAGCCTCTTTAGTGGCGAAGCGATTGATCGCTTAATTAGTAGTATTCGCAGTCGGATAAAAATTTCGCCTTATGCAGAAATAACTTTGGAAGCTAACCCCGGCACAGTTGAAAAACATTATATTGCTGAGTATGCAGCAGCTGGAGTTAATCGAATTTCGCTCGGTATTCAATCTTTTAATGATCAGCATCTAAAAGTACTAGGACGTATTCACAGCGCAAATGAAGCACGTGAAGCAATCGCAACAGTTGCCGACAATTTTGCAAATTTCAATCTGGATATAATCTACGGTTTGCCCAAGCAGAGCTCTGAAGAGGCAATAAATGATATCCAACAAGCAATTAATGCTAAACCAACCCATATTTCAGCATATAACTTAACTATCGAACCCAATACCCATTTTGCCAAATTTGTACCAGAGCATTTGCCGGAAGATGATCTTTGTTATCAGATGCAAGATGCGATTATTAACACACTTGCTAGCAATGGGTATCAGCGCTATGAAATTTCCGCATTTGCCAAAAATAATCTCCAATCCCAGCATAATCGTAATTATTGGGAATTTGGTGATTATCTGGGAATAGGTGCCGGAGCACATTCAAAACTTAGCTTCCATGATAAAATAATTCGTCAAATGCGCCATAAACATCCAACTCAATATATGGAACGAGTGAAGCGACAACAGCATATTGATGAAGAGCATATAGTTACCGCTCAAGAGTTACCCTTTGAATTTATGATGAATGCACTACGTTTATGCGACGGATTTAGCAATAAATTATATCCACAAACGACCGGACAGAGTTTTAGTTCAATTCTGCCACAGCTACTTGTGGCACAAGAGCAAAACTTTATTGAATTGCATCCAAACAACATAATTCCAAGTGCTAAAGGACGTGATTTTCTAAATAATCTGTTAGAATTATTTCTGTAAATTTGCTGCAGTGCAATATAAGCATATTCTATATGCTAAAATTACACCTTGAGTATAGTAATAATAAAGGGAGAAAGATAATGAGTTGTAATTTAGTAATTTTACCTACCGAACAAGGTGTTGGAAGTTCAACGATAAGACTAGGTATTGCACATGCCTTAGAGCAGCATGGTTACTCGACAACTAATTTCCATCCATTTAAGGATGCAAATATTTCACCCGTTCAATTACAAAATTATTTCCTAGATGATCGTCGTCAGGATTTATTAGAAGATATTATGAAGGCTTTTGAAAGTTATCAGGCAAAAGCCGATTTTGTCTTAATCGAGGGAATCTATACGCAGTTAAATCAAAACAGCGAGCTGGCATGGTTTACAAATTATGTAGACTGGTTTAATAGTTCACTAACCCGCGCATTGATGGGATATGTTATTTTAGTCACTCGCCCAACTAGTAACCAAATTGAACAGCTTGAAGAAAAAATTAATTTAGTCTTAAATGAAATTAGTCCAGAATTTATCTTAGGTGTAATTGTAACCAAACTTGATGCACCAATTGGAGATAATGGTGAAATTAAATATAGCCTGCTTGATGAGATGGAAACTTCACATTTATCAATAACTCATGAACAGATTGCAAACTTGGCATTATTTAACAGCAATAAAATCAAGTTATTAGGCAGCAACAAATGGAGTAATGAGCTTTCACAACCACGCGTTAAAGATATTATGCAGGCACTAAATATCCGTGAATTAGTTGAGGGAATGGAAATTAATCGACGCGTAAGAAGAATTACAATCTGCTCACGAAACACCAATAACCTCATCGAAGATTTACAGCCAGGAACTTTGCTAATTACTGCGGTAGACCGAGCAGATGTTATAGTTGCAGCAACATTAGCTGAAACTAAAGGGATAAAGCTAGCTGGCTTACTCCTAATGGCTAACTACAATATCCCTCAAGAAACTGTCTGGTTTTGCTATGGTAATGCCAATAACTATTTACCTATTTATGCTAATCAGGATGGGCGCAGGACGATAGGCATCATAATGGCAATTAAAGATTTAGAGCTTAATCAGGTTCCTCAAGATGACAATGAACGGCTGGACTTAATCAAGCAAAATATATCTGAATCAATTGACATTAGTCTAATTGAAAGCAAATTAAACCATCAGGTAACTAAGAAAATGTCGCCGGCAGCTTTCCGTTATATGTTGATTAAAAAAGCACAAGCAGCTGGCAAACGCATCGTGTTACCAGAAGGTGAAGAGCCACGTACGTTAAAAGCCGCGATTCATTGTCAGGAAAAAGGAATTGCCGATTGCGTACTATTGGGTAATTTTGAAAAAATTCACCAAATTGCGAAGGATAATTTGCTAACTATTCCCGATGATCTCAAAATAATTGATCCACTTGATGCTGCACCTGCTTACGTAAATCAGCTAGTTGAACTACGTAAAGCCAAAGGAATGACCGCAGAGGCAGCCTTGGATATTTTAACGCATGATATCAATTATCTGGGTACAATGATGGTTTACAACGGTGAAGTAGATGGGTTGGTATCTGGCGCAGAAAATACTACCGCAGCAACCGTACGTCCTGCTCTGCAAGTAATCAAAACTAAACCAGGTAGCTCATTGGTATCCTCAGTATTCTTTATGTGCCTTGAAGATCAGGTACTGGTATATGGTGATTGTGCGATTAACCCTGATCCTAATGCCGAGCAATTAGCTGATATCGCTATCCAAAGTGCGGATACTGCAGCACAGTTCAATATTGAACCGCGCGTTGCGATGATTAGCTACTCAACCGGAACTTCGGGAACTGGTGCAGAGGTTGAAAAAGTTAAAGCCGCAACTGAGTTAGTACGCCAAAAACGACCAGATATTATAATTGATGGTCCGCTACAATATGATGCAGCAATGATTAAAGACGTAGCTGAGAAAAAAGCGCCCAATAGTCCCGTCGCAGGTAAAGCAACAGTATGTATTTTCCCAGATTTAAATACTGGAAATACAACTTATAAAGCGGTGCAACGAAGTGCTAATGTATTAAGTATTGGACCGTTATTACAAGGTTTAAATAAACCCGTAAATGATTTATCACGCGGTGCAACCGTAGATGATATCATCTATACTATTGCGATTACTGCAGTACAAAGTTAGAGAGAGTAAATTTATGCTGGTGTTAACCGTTTATCAAAGCCAACAAAAAATTAGCTATAAAATTTTTAAATTATTTAACAAAAAAAATAGTTTACAAAGACGTGGCAAAATAAGTTGGCATGAAAACAATATTGCTAATTGGATTATCTATAATGCACAAAATAAGCAATTACAAAATCAAGCTTTTAAATTGCCACTTAATGCAGATGGGATGCTAGACTATAATAAAATAGTCACAGATGATAATTTTACCAGCTATAATTTTGATTTAATTGTACATAAAATTGCATGTGGTGGTAGAGAGTTTGAGGATATTACACTCCTAAACCCGCTGGTATTAGAGCAGTTGCAACATTATACTTTTCTAGCACCCAAAAAACAAGCTGCTGATATCTCTCTGGCTCGGGCATATCTGGATAATTATTCACAAACGAAACACTACGCTTGTTTTGATACAGGATTCCACCAAAATATTCCGCTTAAGCACCGCATAATTTCATTAGCGAGTAATCATATTACTCGTGGAATTCAAAACCATGGTAATTTGGGTTTAGTTTTTGCCGGAATCAGTGCTAAATTTGTTGATCTCAGCGATAAAAAAACTGCTAAAGGTCGCTGGATTATTGCTTTTTTACAAGATGATCTTAACGTCTGCTGTGCGATAAAGAATGGTAAAAGCCACTATTGCTCGTCCAGTGCATTACACAATGAACTTCCCAGCGTAGAAGTTGCCGGATATGGAGATCTAAAGCTGGCTCATAAAATAAACGACAACTCAGTAGAAGAGGCTAATTTACTGACTATCTGTGATCAACAATTTAACTCGTTAGATGAAATAATTAGCTCAACTGAGACTAATGCAAAATTAGCTTTAGACTACTATATTAATCAGATCAGTGATAATATTATTAAGCTGGCAAATGTCATTCAAGGTATTGATGGAATTGTCTTTACTGGCAAAATTGGGCTAAATAATGCACAATTAAGACAACTGATTTGTAATAAATTAGAATGGCTAGGAGTTAGCATTAGCAACAAAGCCAATTTAGAAAACCAGTGCAAGCTTCATAAAAAAAATAGTAAAATCTCCGTTTTTACAATGCTGGCAGAGCCAGAATCAGCAATGCTACAACAATTAGCGAAACGGATTGATTGATATGAATGTACTAGCCATTGATACTGCCAATGAATATTTATCCTTGGGTGTGTCTAATTCAGGACAAAATTTTTTCTTTTGTGAAAAAATTGGTAATAAACAATCTACTTTTTTAATTCCTCAAATTGAACAGATTTTGCAAGAAGCAAATTTATCTTTAAAAGAAATTGAACTCATCGCGTATAATCAAGGTCCAGGTTCCTTTACCGGATTAAGAATTGGACTAAGCGTGGGCTTAGGTTTGGCATATTCAATTAAGTGCGAATTACTACCCGTACCAACCTTCGCACTGTATAGTTCCCCTGTAACACAACATAAGCCTAATTTGATCGTAACCCTAGATGCTCGCCTGGGGCAAATCTATGTGGCAGCATTTAACCAAGTTAGCTTAGCCTATTTGCTTGAGCCGCAATTGGTAAACCCAGAGGATTTAGCTTCGTTACTAAGCCAAAACCAAGATTTAACTCCAGAAAATAGCATTATTACAGGTGGTGGAATAATAAGCTACCGAGAGAAAATTGCTGCCAAACTTTATCAGGACTATAAGTATATTGAGCAAAACTATCCTAGCACTCAGCAAATGCTTACTATTGCTAAATCTGAACTACTAGAACCTTGTTCAGTCTTTAATGCCGATTTACTTTATGTACGGAATAAAGTTGCGATGAACCTGCAAGAACAAAATTTAAATAAAGCTAATAAACAAAATGCAGCAACTACGTGAGCTTAAATCACATGAATTAGGTGAATTAGCTGCGCTTGATGCCAGAGCCAATGCTACGCCATGGTCACTATTTAATTATCAACAATCGGCAGATGACCCTAAGCATATTATTTGCGGACTCTTTGTAAATAATATCCTCTGCGGTGCATGCGTTTATAGCCAGGTACTTGATCAGGCTGAAATATTGCAACTATGCGTAGCTTATGAATATCAGCGGCAAGGATACGGATATACGCTCTTAAATAGTGTCTGCGCTGAACTAAAAAAATATGCAGCCAGCCAAATATTTCTAGAAGTAATGGTTGGCAATGACGCTGCAATTAACCTATATCAAAAACTTGGCTTCAATGTAATCAATACCCGCAAAAACTACTATAAGGTCAATGGAAAGTACAAGGACGCATTAATCATGGCTCGCGAGCTGATTTAGGCCCTTTGTTTTTTCCACCAATTATTAAATGCGTCACGCAATTTTAATCCATCTGGAGTTTTTGCAAACAAAAACACCTTATCAATTTACTTCGTCTAATAAGTCTTTAGGAATAAACGGATGTCGACCACTTTTACACGGTTTAATTAATTCTCTGTCTTTTATGTTTTTATAAATCTCTTTATCTTCTTCATCTAAAATTCGCTTCCAACCAGCACTGTTCCTTGATATAACAATTTCTTTATCCGGGCAGCTTGAGATATGCTTAACTAATTCAGCAGCTTTAGAATTATATTCCCTAAATCTTGTGTTTTCAAATCCCGGTTCATTGTTACTTGAATAATATCCAAACATTTGAATGATAGCAACATTGCTAGACAACCATTTTAATTTTTCTAATGTAATTTGCGGCTTACATAACAAATTAGCCCAATAATTAAAACCAGAAGTCCAGTAAAACTCGGGGTTGAACCATACACATGGATAATCTTCGTCTAAATCTTGTTTTAGATTTTTTTCCATAGCTTTATAATAGGAGCTGTCTTTTTTTTCTTTATATTCCATATACTCAAATCCAGGGTTGGTCATTAACAAATACCACTTAGCATTTCTTACATCACCCATGTACGGTACAGCCGGTAAATCTATATGAACTTTATTCCCTAAATTTGAGAAGTAATCATTGTTAATATCGCTCTCTTTTATAATACAATCTTTAAACTCTATAGAAAACTTCCCCTCTGAGTATAACTCAGAAATGGCTTTTATGCTATTGTTTATGTTTATCATCTATTACCTTACATTGCTTAAAATAATTTTATAGAAATTAGTCTAACTTTCAGTTACGGGCAGTATATCTTCGTTCCCTTATAAATATATAATCATCTGCTAACACATTAATCACTATTGCTTACTAGGGAGTATTCATGGCATAAATTAACTTTACACCATGAAATAGATGAAGTTTACCATTATACCAAACTAGCTAACAATTCAGCTTTATCGGTTTTTTCCCAGCTAAATTCAGCATTTTCACGCCCAAAGTGTCCATATGCAGCCGTCTTACGGTAAATAGGACGTAGAAGATCTAACTCGTGAATAATTCCTTTGGGACGTAAATCAAAATTATTTAAAACTAATTGCTCTATTTGACGGTCATTGATTTTACCACTACCAAAAGTATCGATATTAATCCCGACGGGCTTAGCTACTCCAATCGCGTAAGCAATCTGCACCTGACATTCACGGGCTAAACCTGAAGCAACGATATTTTTAGCTACATAGCGTGCAGCATAAGCAGCAGAACGATCTACTTTAGATGGATCTTTACCTGAGAAAGCACCGCCACCGTGAGGTGCAGCACCACCATAAGTATCAACAATAATTTTACGTCCAGTTAAACCACAATCTCCCATAGGTCCGCCAATAATAAACTGTCCGGTTGGGTTAATAAAGTATTTAGTATCTTTGGTAAGCATATGGCTAGGTAAAGTAGGCTTGATAATTTCTTCAATCACAGCCTCTTCAATTTGCTTATGGGTTAAATCGGGATCATGCTGAGTTGATAGTACCACTGTATCAAAAGATAGAGCCTTGCCAGTTGCGCTATCATAACGAACGGTTAACTGTGCTTTAGCATCTGGTCGAAGCCATGCTAGTTGACCAGATTTACGCACTTGTGCCTGAGCTTCCATCAAACGATGTGAGTAATAAATCGGCAATGGCATCAAAGTTGGCGTTTCATCACAAGCATAACCAAACATTAAGCCCTGATCACCAGCCCCCATGTCTAAATCAAGCCCCTGACCTTCATTAACACCCTGAGCAATATCAGGCGATTGTTCATCATAGTTAACCAAAATCGCACAACTATCTGCAGCAAAACCATATTCATTTTTGGTATAGCCAATTTCACGAATAGTATCACGAACTACCTTTTGGTAATTAACATGTGCCGAAGTAGTTATCTCACCAGCTAGCACAACTAGTCCGGTATTAACCAGAGTTTCAGCAGCGACCCGGGCATATTTATCTTGAGTAAAAACAGCATCTAAAATAGCATCAGAAATCTGATCCGCTACTTTATCCGGATGCCCTTCAGATACTGACTCAGAAGTAAAAAGAAATTGTGACATAATAAATTTATCCTTGTAAAACCTGAATGTAAATTAGGCTCACAAGCTAAGAGGATGGAATAATGACATGATATGATCTGTATCTCTCCCTTTAGCCGTGTAGCATAACTCAAAATCGCGCAAGCTGGAGAATTCAAATCCGATTTTGACTGGCGATATTCTAACATAAAATGTTTAGATTTCGTGCGTTTATTCACTTTGATTTTGTGGTAAGTAAAATTTTTGAAAATCCCGTACATACATGATTTGTGCACAAAATAATAAATTTAAAACCGCAATATAAAGCCACAGCAAAAATAACGGAATAATTACCAAAGACCCATAAATTAAATCGTAGCTTTGAAAAAAATGTGTCGCATAGAATACAAAAGCGGCCTTGCTTAAACTAAATAAAATACTTGCTGCCATTCCAGTAATTAGTACCGATGAATACCTTGCATGCTGTCCGGGGACGAAATAGTAGATACAACAAAACAATGCACTACTTAGGATAAAATTAAGACCAATGATTACATATTGCTCAAAATTAGTCAAATAGCTAACACTTAGTAAAAATATCCGCAAATATACTTCAGCATAAACAATTAATGCTCCAAGGATAATAAACAGCGTATATAAAGCCAAAGAAAAAATAAATTTGCGTGGTCGCAAAATATGCAACATTTTATTAAGATGGGTTTCAACACTCATTATCAGATTATATGCGGTAATTATTAAAAAGATAAAACCAAACGATGGTAAATGGGTTGTATGGTGCAAAAATACTTTAAACTGCTTATATAATACACCACCAGTTTGCGGAAGAAAATGAATAAATACATAATTAACGCTAGAGTTAATAATTTTAGTTGAAATGGGTAACCAATAGCTAATGCTGGCAATTGCTAAAGCAAATGGAATAAACGACAATAAAAATGAAAAGGATAAGCTATTTACCGCCATAAATCCCTCTGAGCGGTAAAAATTTACAATCATTTTAGCTGCAAAATCAATACTCTTCTGGACTGGCAATGGGAAAATCAGTTTAATGGAGTTAAGCATTCTGCCAACTTTAGTTTTATGGATAGTCATCTTAAATCCCGAATACGCAGAGCAAGATTAGTTCTCATCACGTAAATTACTTGCGCACCCAACAGTAAAATTAGCACGGATAAATAAAGCCATAATAAAAATATTGGTAGCATAGCAAGTGAGCCATAAAGTAACTCATAATCTTTTTGAAGATAATTCATTGACTGACTGAGTCCATATTGTAAAATGATAAATGCAATACTAGCACAGGTGCCGGCAATTACAGCATGCGACCATTTTACTTTGACACTTGGAATAAATTTATATAATGAGATAAATGATACAATAGTAACAATATGCGCAGAAACGATTCCAATATGCCAATAGATTATACCATGCACGATACGCTCTTGAACAAACTGGGTAATATAAGCCATTATAAAAATAAAGATCGTGCCACCTACAAAAAAGCCACTAAAAATAAGAAAAGATAACCACAGCCGACGTTGGCGTTTCAAATGCCACATTGAATGAATATGCTGCTCAACTGAAAACATCATTCCATAAGAAGTAACAAATAAGGAAATAAATCCAAACATTGACAAGCGCTTGGTATGACTAAAGGAGAAGGTGAATAAATCATAAACTTGATGACCCAATTGCGGAATATATTGGCTAAAAAAATAATATTCAACATTATGAATAAGCTGTTCAGACACTGGTAACCAAGCACTTAGACTTACAATCGAAATCGAAAATGGAATAAAAGCTAATAAAAAAGTATATGACAAACTACTGCAGCTACCTAAACCATTGGATTTAATAAAGTTATCCCATAGTTTATAATTAAAATCAATAACTCGCAAATACCTTTTAGGTATCTTCCGCAAAATTCTGAGTATCATTAAATCTATACCTTAATATACTCGTTGTGCTCACAATTCTAGCGTTGTCGTATTACTAAAAAAGGTTCGTTATGTACTATGTGTACGCCGCCTCACCTTTTTTATCAATACTCCTAGCCATAATCGCGACCACTTAGAGTCTATACATAAAAGCTCAGCTTATGAGCGTTCAAAATATATTTCGATATTCTGCGTCGGTTACACATTCTCCCATTAAAAAACTTCTCTGACAAACTATAACCAACACGCACCATTCATTTTAATTTCAGTCCACATTTCGTTCACCAAAATTCTGGTTTTAGGCGGATAAGCTTTAAAAACATACATTTTATTCATGTTTTTAGGGTAAATCCAATCTAAATTACGTACTGCGGGGTCTAACTTTGCCACTGCACTATCATTCGGTACGCTTGAACCAGTCAAAGCGGATAACTCATAAGCGCTCTGTGGATTTAACGCCATATTAATAAACGCATAAGCTAGTTTATCATCTTTATTAAATACTGGAATTACCATATTATCTAATTCATACATATTACCTTCTTTTTGTAGCATTGCATCTATATTAACCTTGGCATGCGAAGCTTTGGCATCCTGTATGGTCTTAAAAATATCAATTGAATAACTCATTGATACCCAAACATCACTGCGCAATAGACCACGATAGTAACTATCACTATCAAATTTTGCCCAATAAGGAGCTGCTCGATCTATAACTGCTCGTGCTGCCAATAAATCAGACTCTTTTTCTGAATTAGGATCTTTGCCCAAATATAATAACGCAGCAGCGATAACATTTCGCGAAGAATCAAAAACGGTAACTTTGCCTTTGAGTTTATTCAAGTACTTCGGATCAAAAATCACTGCCCACGTATCGGGAACTATACCTAATTGACGTAATTTATCCTTGTTATAAGCTAAAAATACTGGAGTATAGGCATAAGGAACTGAATATTTATTACCCGGATCATAGGCTTGGTTAAGAAACTGCTTATTGATATATTTTAAATTAGGTAATTTACTTTTGTCTAACGGCTTAATTTTGCCCATAATAGCCAGCTCTTCCACAGCATAACTGGTTGCCACTATCGTATTGTAACCATTAGCCCCAGCGACAATCTTTGCCAACATTTCTTCATTGTCGTTAAAGAAATTTTGCACTAAAGTACAGTTGTTCTGATCGTCAAAACGCTTTACGGTGCTATCCGCAATATAATTAGAACCAATATATAAATTAAATTCATTAGCAGCAGAAGCCAGCTGGTAACTAAATAAGCAGACTAATAAATATAAGAATTTCTTCATCTTTGTTGCCTATTTAAAAAGCTGTGGCGAAATCTTAGTCGCAATTGAAGTAAGAATTAAGGTACAGATAATAATCACCGTAGATGCTGCATTTACTTCCGGAGTAACTCCCATCTTAAGCATTGAATAAATTGCCAATGGTAAAGTAGAAGAACCAACCCCGGCAGTAAAGAATGTAATCACAAAATCATCTAAAGATAAAGTAAACGCCATTAACCAACCCGCAATAATCCCAGGCAAAATAGTTGGAATTAACACTGAGAAAAATGCACGTGCTGGTGAGGCTCCTAAATCACGGGCTGCATCCATCAAACTATCATCCATCCCATGCATACGGGTCTTTACCGCGATGGTAACAAATGACAGACAAAATGCAATATGAGCTAAAGTAATTGAAATCATTCCCAAGCTAAAATTAATTAGTAAGAAAAAAAGCAACAGCGAAACGCCGACTAACAATTCAGGAGCAGCCACAGGAATCATCACTAAGGTCGAAAGTAACGGAACCTTGTGCTTATGTAACGCTACTCCAGCTAATGTACCCAAGATAACGGATACAGTACTGGCAATCAAAGCAATAATCACTGAGTTAATTGCGGCAGAAATTAGCTGCTTATCGGCAAATAGTACTTTATACCATTTTAGCGTAAAGCCTACCCAACCGACATTTACCCGTGAATCATTAAATGAATATACGATTAAAATCAGTAGTGGCAGGTAGAGGAATAAGTAAACTAGAGTTCCAGAGAATATCAGGCTTTTAGATAATTTACTTCCGTGCATATTTAAGCCCTCCACTGCGACTAGCCAGAAAACCAACAAATAATGAAATCGCTAACACCGAGCAAGTCATGACAATCGAAGTAACACTACCTAATGGCCAGTTCATCGTCTGTAAAAATTGTTGTTTAATCAAATTCCCGATCATCATCGAACAATTATTACCGACTAATTCTGGCACCACAAACATTCCGATACACGGAATAAACACCAATCCGCACCCCGCCAAAATACCTGGCAAACTCAAGGGAATAGTTATCTGCCAAAATGATTTGGCTTTACTTGCGCCAAGATCACGGCTAGCTTCCAATAAAGCGACATCATGTTTTTCTAAATTAGCATAAAGTGGCAAAATCATAAACGGAAGGTTAATGTAAACTAGACAAATCACTACAGCTGCCGAAGAAAACAATAGATCAACTGGTGCAAATCCCAACCAATGCAAAACCTGATTCACAATATTGCTAACCGTTGATTCAGGACCCAAAATTATCATCCAGGCATAAATCCGAATCAGAAAATTACTCCAAAAGGGAATAATAACCAAAAGAAGTAGAAAGTCACGAATTTTTTTGTTACTTTTAGCAATCATCAACGCCAGAGGATAACCAATAATCAAACAAATAATGGTCGTAATTACTGAAAATACCACCGAGCGCAGAAATAGCTTCCAGATAAAACCGCTGGTAAAGGCGTATTTAAAGCCATCTAAAGTAAGATTAAGTGTAGTACTGCCATTGCTATGATTTAATAATGGCGCAACACCACCATAATCACCCGGTTCCCGAAAAGCAATAAACACCATTAATAGCGTCGGGATTAGAAATAAGCCGATCAAGTAAATTATTGGGGGCAATGATAAAACCCATTTCTCACTCAAGCTGCGCTGAACTTTTTGTGTCATAAAGACTACTCCACCAAAAAATTACCGGCAAGCGGGTTAATTGAGATATAGACTTCATCATTATCTTCAAAGAATGATGCCTGGTGAGGACGATTATTCGATAACATACATTGGATAACCGTACCATTTTCCAGTAAAAACTCGTATAAAGTACCATCACCGTAATAATAATAGCCTTTAACTTTGGCTTTAAAGTTGGCAATTCCATCTTCAACTCGTGGATCCCAATTTGCTTTAATCTTCTCTGGGCGAATCGCAAACCAGCCTTCAGTTCCAAGATTAAATTTATTCTCGGGATTAGCTATCGTTAGTTCAAAACTATCGGCAATACTAAGCGTAACATGCTCAGCAGCTGAATGACTAACCTTAGCCTTCAGTAAATTACATTTCCCAATAAAGTCAGCAACATAATAAGTTTTGGGACGAGAATAAATTTCACGCGGAGTACCAAGCTGCTCAACAATTCCGTGGTTCATCACCGCAACCCGACTCGAAAGAGCTAAAGCTTCGCTCTGATCGTGAGTTACGTAAACGAAAGTTACACCACTTTTTTCTTGCATTTTAACCAGCTCAACGTGCATGTGTTCACGTAATCTGGCATCCAGCGCGGATAGAGGCTCATCTAGCAAGAGTAATTTAGGCCGGTCAACTAAGGAACGCGCAATGGCTACCCGCTGGCGTTGCCCGCCAGATAATTCATGAGGATAACGCTCGGCAAAACGCTCTAGTTGAACACTGCTAATTTGCTCATTAACTCGCTCATTAATAGCTGATTTATTCCATTTTGCCATTTTTAGTGGAAATGCAATATTATCACGCACAGTCATATGCGGAAATAAGGCATAGCTTTGAAATACCGTATGCAAGGGGCGTTTTTCAGGTGGTAGATCTTTGATATCTTTACCATCGAGCAGAATCTGCCCTGAATCAGGAGACTCAAACCCAGCTATCATTCTCAGCAAAGTAGTCTTTCCACAGCCCGAAGGACCCAAGAGGGTAAAAAACTCACCTTGCTCAATACTTAGACTAACCCCGTTTACCGCAGTATAATCGGCAAATTGTTTAACTATATTCTTTAATTCCAAAATAGCCATTAAGAGTAACTTTCCTAAAACATACTCATTTAAAGTACAGTAAGGCTACATCAGGACGTGCATTACCTGATTCCACAAGATTTAAAACTATTCAAGTCGGCTATTTTAACAAAAAAAATTTTCTGATGTGTAGTTTTTACCCCATTCGAAAAAATTTAATTAAAAAATTAAAAAAATTTATTTTTATATCATTTTATAACAGTTTATTATACAGCTTGTTGCATCGCAGCAAAATACTAGATTAATGACCTTTTTTTGTAAAAGCCTCACAAATATCAGAGTAAGACAAAGCTGTAACTTGTCAGTTCTAAAATCTCGCATGTCAGGAATTATTGAAAAAAGGGTATAATAATGTTCTTATTATGGACAATAACGCAAATGGAATAACTTAAAATGCAAGAAAACCTACAACACAAATTGAAAAACCGCCATATTCAAATGATTGCACTAGGTGGTGCAATTGGTACCGGATTCTTTTTGGGATCAGCCCGGGCAATTGAAATGACCGGACCATCCATCGCTCTAGCATATGCCCTAGGTGGTTTAATTATCTATGCAATAATGCGAGCGCTAGGTGAAATGACGGTAGATCACCCATGTTCGGGATCATTTGTTGAATACGCCCGTCTCTACCTAGGCAATGGCGTTGGTTTTGTAGCTGGTTGGAATGCATGGTTACTCTTTACAACTTCATGTATGCTGGAAGTAACGGCTGTCGGCACATTGCTTGATTATTGGATTCATATTCCACATTGGATTACTTGCTTGGTATTATTAGCCGTGTTTGGTGGAATAAATTTAATTGGAGTTAAATATTTTGGTGAAACTGAGTTTTGGTTTGCTGGAATTAAAGTCACGGTTATTATTTTTATGATTGTTGTTGGTTGTTATTTAATTTTTGCGGATCGTACCGTAAATACAATTGCAATTAAAAATCTCCATGATTATAGTCATCTAAATATTTTCTTTAGTCACGGAGCCCTTGGCTTTCTTAACTCTTTGGTGATAGTCTGTTTGTCTTTTTGTGGTTCAGAATTTGTAAGTGTTGCTGCCGGAGAAGCGGCAAATCCACGTAAATCTATTCCTAAGGCAATTAATGGAGTGATCGTCCGTATAATTTTATTTTACGTACTAACTTTGGCGATAATTGTAATGATGTATCCATTCCAAAACATAACTCGCGATACAAATCCATTCACTGATGTTTTTAGCAAATTAGGGTTCAGCAACTCCGCTGATATTATTAACATAGTCGCAATCACCGCTTCATTATCAGCACTTAATAGCTGTATCTATGTTGCATCACGCTTTGTTTATAGTTTATCATTAAATAATCAAGCTCCTAAAGTATTTGCTAAAACCGATAAAAACAAGCTACCCGGTAATGCAGTTATATTCACAAGTGCAATGACGTTTATTGCCGTAATTGCTAACTATACTTTTCCAGCTAAAATTTTACAATATTTATTTGCGCTGATAACGGTTGCCATAATTATCAACTGGCTTATTATTTTACTCGCTCATATGCGTTTTAGAAAGCAAAAATCACTTGCAGGTAAAGAACTATTTTATGCAATGCCTTGGTATCCATATATTAACATTCTTACTATGGGAGTGCTATTTGTCATCCTAATGGTCATGGCACAAAATGCAGACATGGAACTCAGTATCTACGTAGCACCTGCTTGGTTGTTAATTCTCTCAATTATTTATGCCTTAACTAATGGCAAGGTTGCACGCTCAAAATCTAAGTTATAAAAAAATAGAAAATACATTAATGAAAAAATCTTTTGCTCTAATCACTCTTGGTGCAATCTTAGAATATTATGATTTTGCAATTTTTATTTATTTTGCCAAAAACATTGGTGAGAGCCTGATTCCGATTCATAATGAATCAGCCAATATTATTGCCAGCTTTGGTATATTTGCTATCGGTGCATTACTCCGCCCTCTTGGTGGCATAGTTTTTGCCCATTTTGGCGATACTCGCGGACGCAAAAATATCTTTGTTTATACGGTACTATTAATGGCAATTCCAACTTTCTTGATTGCATTCATCCCCAATTATCAAAGCATCGGAATTTTTGCTACCATAATTTTGATACTATTGAGAGCAATTCAAGGGCTGGCTATCGGTGGTGAAATTCCCGTGTCAATAGTTTTTGCTTATGAGTTATCTAAGCCACAAAATAAGGCCTTTAATACTAATATCGTGATTGCGGGTACTAATATCGGCTTTTTCTTAGCGTCAATGCTTGGTGCCGCTCTGCTAAGCAAAACGGATCTGGGCTTCGCGCCATGGCGCATCGCATTTATTTTGGGTGGTGTTTTTGGAGTCATTAGTTACTATCTCCGTAAAAACTTGTTAGAAACACCAGAATTTGCCAGCTACAAACAATTTATTGACACACAGCCGCGAGCTCCATTTAAACAGTTATGGGACGCACATAAAACTGCCATCTGGCAAATGGTTGCATTTGGTTCTTTACTCGCGAGCTCTCTTGCGGTATATACGTTCTTCATGCCAACCTATCTTGCAAGCTACTATCACTTTGCTATGAGTGAAATTCTCAAGTATAACTCTTATTCAATTATAATTTTTATAGCCAGTGCATTTTTAGCCGGTAAATTTCACTACTTATTTGGTAAACGCTTTCTAATTATTAGTGTGATAATATTTAATCTGGTAAATTTTGCGCTCTTTACCCACTACGCCTCATTAAGCCTGATGCAAATTGTTGCCTTTCATTACGCAATACTTCTATATATTGGTATCATCTGTGGACGCTTACCTGTACTTTCAGCAAGCTTTTTTCCGGTACAAGTTCGTTACTCCGGTGTCGGTTTAAGTTATAATATATCATTTGGCATTGTAGCCGGACTAACCCAAATGTTATTATTTGCTGGAATAAAATTAACTGGACTACTCTGGTTACCAGCTATTTATATTTTGTTATTTTCAATTTTTGCGCTAATATTTCTGTTTAAAGTTAGCGCAGAAAAATTAATTAATTACTAGACTTATTACATAAGCAAGCAATAAGTCTACTCTTAAATTTGTAAGGAGAATACTGATGGCTTTAGTAGCACTACGTCAAGTTTTGGATCATGCAGCTGAAAATGGCTATGCTCTACCAGCATTTAATGTTAATAATCTTGAACAAGTTCAGGCAATCATGGAAGCAGCGACGCTTACTAATTCGCCGGTAATTCTCCAGGCTTCAGCAGGTGCACGCAAATATGCCGGAGAACAGTTCTTGCGCCATTTAATTGAAGGAGCTATTGCAGAATACCCTGAAATTCCAGTAGTTATGCATTTAGACCACGGCTCATCACCAAGTGCCTGTTTTCAGGCAATTCAAGCTAATTTTTCTTCAGTGATGATGGATGGTTCATTAATGAGCGATGGTAAGACACCAAGTAGTTATGAGTATAACCTCGAAGTAACTCGTAAAGTGGCTGAAATGGCACACGCTGTGGGCGTTTCGATTGAAGGTGAACTTGGTTGTCTTGGTTCATTAGAAACAGGAGAAGGTGATAAAGAGGATGGGCATGGCTTTGATGGCAAACTGGATAAAGAACAATTGTTAACTGACCCCGATCAAGCTAAAGATTTTGTCAATGCAACTAAGGTTGATGCCTTGGCAATCGCTATTGGCACATCACATGGTGCATATAAGTTTACACGAAAACCAACCGGCGATATTTTAGCTATCGAACAAGTTAAACGAATTCATCAAGCAATTCCCAATACTCATTTAGTAATGCACGGCTCTAGCTCAGTTCCTCAAGAATGGCTAGCAGTTATCCGTGAATTTGGTGGCGACTTAAAAGAAACTTATGGTGTCCCGGTAGAAGAGATTCAAATAGCAATTAAACACGGTGTGCGTAAAATCAATATTGACACCGATATTCGCTTGGCAATGACAGGCGCAATTCGCCGCTATCTGGCACAAAACCCACAACACTTTGATCCTCGCCAGTATTTAAAAGTAGCTAAAGATGCCGCTAAGCAAATTTGCGTTGATCGCTATAATGCCTTTGGTACTAGTGGCAATGCCAATAAAATTAAGCCCTTTAAATTAAGCACAATGGCAAAAATATATTCATAAATTTCTTGTTTAAATAATAATGGCCTTTAGTTACTAAAGGCTATTATTTTCACAGCTAACATGTCAACTTGAGTTACACAGTACTGTGTTTTAATTTGTAGCGAAAACTGCAAATAATTACAACACCCCAAGATGGTAACAAGTGAAATGCATAGTAACTAGTACATCTTAACTGAATATGATGCTGATTCTGTAATTTTTTAATCAACATTAAATTATTCAACTTATTCTTTCACCTTTGACGCCCTAACTCATGTAGTATTTACGCTACACCAGTATACTAAACCCATCTTTATATAAAACCCGGTTCAAATCGCATTAAAACGATTAATTTCGTGGCGTCACCACGGATAACAA
>JAIEPY010000030.1 GCA_019748155.1 Burkholderiales bacterium
ATTATGAGATATATGGTGAACTAACTAACGCTGAATTAATTGATCGAAATGGTTTATTTGTAGGCAATCATCAGTTTAATATAAATCAACAAATTGACTATTTAGCGCAATTTATTTAATCTGCAAGAAAGTGAAGGTATTGGAAATAACATGAAAAAAATTGCTATTGTAGTAGCCAAACCACTTCTCAAAAATAATATCTTTACGACTCTTCCTCCACTCGATTTTGATAATTATCTTTATCATCAGCGATTATTAAAAGAGAAGTTATTGGAAAATGGTTATGACTTAGCTACCTATGATATTAATCAAATTGAAGATTCTGAGATTGTATTTTATTATGATAGCATAGAACCATTGCCAAAGAAAACGAGCCAGCAAAGAAATTTTTTGTTTTTATGGGAAAGCTCTGTTATTTCACCTAAAACCTATGATTTGGACAAGCACAAATATTTTGATAAAATTTTTACTTGGAACGATGAACTTGTTGATGGTGATAGATATATAAAAATATGTTTCTCTCATGAGATTATCAGTAAAATAAACCTAGATTTATCTAGTAAAGATAAATTATGTACATTGGTTGCTGGAAATAAAGATGTTGTACATCCGTTCGAGCTATATACCAAGCGTATTGAGGCCATTCGTTGGTTTGAAGCGCATCATCCAGAGGATTTTGACTTATATGGCAGGGGGTGGGATGATTATCTCCCGCGTAGTTGGTTTGCGAAGAAAATTTATTATCGTGCTCCATTTGGTAAAAAGATTATGTCATTTTTATTCAAAAAGCCTTACTTATCTTATAAAGGTGAACTTGATGCTAAAATTCCTGTGATAGCAAAATACAAGTTTGCGATCTGTTATGAAAATGCCCGGGATATTCCAGGATACATTACAGAGAAGATATTTCATTGTTTTTTTGCGGGTTGTGTTCCAATTTATTGGGGACCTGATGATATTACAGATTATATACCTGCTAATTGTTTTATTGATAAACGAAAATTTACTACATATGGTGAGTTATATGACTATATTAGCACAATGGCGGATGAAGATTATTTGACCTATTTGAGAAATATAGAATTATTTTTGAATAGTCCGGAAGTTAAACAATTCTCTGCACGAAATTTTACAGAAGTCGTAATTAATGAAGTAGTTAATGAAAAATAAAAGCATAAAAAATATTACTTATAGCTATGGTAGCGTAATAATTACTTCTTTACTCGGGTTTATCACCTTACCATTGTCTTTAAATTACTTTGGTAAAGACTTATTTGGATTATTTTCTATTACTGGTGATACGCTTGCCTATTTAGCTTTATTCAACTTTGGTATTCCCTGGGCAGCTGCAACGATATTTGCTAAATTGAATAGCCACTCAGAGCAAAGGCGTGTGATTCTAAAAGCACTTTCTTTGTTATCTATTTTCAGCTTATTAATGATAATATTTTTATTTATTATGCATTTGCTATTACCTAATTGGGTGCATTTTATTTCCAATATAAGTGCCAGTATTACACCAACCGCTAAATTATTTATTAGCATAAGTATAATTTTCTTTATCGCTAGGCTGCCTTTTAGCCTTTTCTCCCAATTGCTAATTTTTATTAATCATGCTTACATTGCTAAAGTAATAGATGTTTTTTCTGCAGTATTAAATTTTATATGCTTATTGACGGTCATTTATTTTAAATTAACTATTGTTCAGTATGCTTTAATAAGTGGGGTTATTTCTTTAGTTCCACTTATTTTTTCTGTCATGATTTTCTTAAAAATTTGGAAGAGTATATCTTCAGCACAATCCTTAGCTGCAGAAGACAAAGTAGTAAGTTATCGCCATTTGCTTGAGAGTAGTTTCTACTTTTTCTTGAATAGTATCGGTACCCTACTTGTTTGGAATACGGATAGTTTAGTCATTAGTCATTACCTTGGGCTTGGTGAAACTGCAGAGTATGCGGTAATGTTTAAGTTTTTTACAATCTTGTTTATGATTATTAGCCAACTAATGAATGTAATTAATCCGCTGTATCCCAAATTAATGAAAGAGGGGCGGCAGGAAGAGTTAACTAAATTATTTAATATGACAGTTAAACTATTCCCAATAATTGGTGGCATACTATTTTTGGTTTTATTTGGTGTCTTTAAAGATTTTGTAGTTTTATGGACGCATAACGATAAGGTTTTTATCGGATATCTTTCTTGTTTCGCCATGGGCTTATATTGTTATTTCTTATGCTCAAGCGTTGTGCCTTACTCTGTCTTAATGTCATTAAACTACTCCAAAGAGATCTGTCTTTTAACTTTATGTGATGCGGTACTCAATCTATGTTTATCAGTTTATTTAGTAACTAAAATAGGCGTTGCAGGTGTTGTGATTGCTACATTAATTGCGCATGTCCTAATACTATTTATATTAGTTCCTATAAAATTAAATAAATTAATACCAAATCTATTCAAATTTGATTATTTCTATGTGATAAAGCATTTATGCTTTGTTATTTTACCATCAGGAGTTTTAATTTACTTCTTAAATAATTATTCATTGAATTGGTTTAAAATAGTAGCATTAATTAGTATATTCCTTTTTTATTCGTTAATGAGCTTAGTGGTACTTGGGGCTCGTGATATTAAAAATATAAAATATGAGTTAATGTCTAAATTTATGGCGACCAAACATTAGTAAGAAATATTAGTAGAGTAAGCAGTAATTCTGACTTTCAAACTTAACCAATTATTTCTTAAAAGTTGAAATAAATGAAAAACTATAATTTTTTTGAATATCACGATAATTTTGTAATAAATGAGAACGTTGCTTCGCAACTGGAGTGGGGTAATGAGCTTAGTGATGCACCATTAGTCAGCATTTGTATTCCAACTTTTCGGAGACCCTTGTTGCTCAAAGAAGCAATCATGAGTGTCTTGCAGCAACGAGAATTTACCAATTTTGAAATACTTATTGTTGACAATGACCATGAGAAATTGAATACAACAGAAATAGTTTCATATCTTACTGAACTTAACGATCCACGTATCCGTTATTACATAAATGTCAGGAATATCGGAGTTTTTGGAAATTGGAATCGTTGTATTGAGTTGGCTATCGGTGAGTGGATGACAGTTCTTGGAGATGATGACTTATTATTTGATAATTATTTGAGTTCTCTGATTCATGAAATAGAGACGGATAATTCCCTTACACGGGTAGAATGCCGTTACCAGATATTCAAGGATAGTCAAAATATCAAGATAACACCAAAGCAACAGCGTCGCTATAATTTGTCACGAAAAAGCATTGGAGATAAATGCAGTGTGAATTATCATATGTATTTATTTAGCTGTTATACAGCACCACACACACAGTTGTATAAACGAGAATTAGCTCGACAAATTGGTGGCTTTAATCCTGATTATGCACCAATTTCAGATTATGTGTTTAATGCGATGTATCTTTATAACTTTCCTAATGCGATTTTTATCAATCGTTATTTGTGTGGCTATCGCTGGGCTGTAAATGCGAGTCAAAACCGAGTAGTAAGAGCCGGCTTATGTCGTCGGAATCGTGCCTTTAGAAAATTTCTACTGACTCAGCAATCGAGCTTGTTTAATCGGCTTTTTGTCGCTTGTTTGGATCATGTCGAATTAAACTTATTGGGTAAGAATAAATCTTTTGCACAGCGTGTTGTAACCCATCTTGTCTATAGGTTTATGTTATTACTCCAAATGGCAGCTAAAGTTCCAGACCAAATTATGTAGACATCAATTTATCGGTGATGAAAGCATTAAGAATATATTGTATAGTGCTTACTTTTGAATAAAAGGTTTTATGAGTTTAACGATTTATGTTAGCATTATGCTCTAAAATAACTACTTTATAAGAGCTAGTTGCAATATCTTTGTCAATATTTATGTTTGATCGGGGCTATGTTGAGGCTGATTACCGTTTTGATTCTTATATGAGCAACTTTGAGCGTGTTAGTAGTTTAAGTAAAAAAAGGATTCGATATGAAATGTGTATTGCTAGCTGGTGGTTTGGGTACGAGACTATCGGAAGAAACATCAGTGCGTCCTAAGCCGATGGTAGAGATTGGCGGCAAGCCGATCTTGTGGCATATAATGAAGATCTATTCACATTATGGAGTGAATGAGTTTATTATTTGTCTGGGCTATAAAGGCTACGTGATTAAAGAGTATTTTGCGAATTACTTTTTACATATGTCAGATGTTACTTTTGATATGCAAAATAACCAAATGACAGTACATAACCAACATGCTGAGCCATGGAAAGTAACTTTAGTTGATACCGGTGATGATTCAATGACTGGCGGGCGTTTGGCACGAGTAAAAGAATACGTTAAAGATGAAGACGTATTTTGCTTTACCTACGGTGATGGGGTCAGTGATATAAATATTGGTCAGTTGATTGAATTTCACCAAAAAAATGGTAAGCTGGCAACGTTAACCGCAGTGACACCTCCTGGTCGCTTTGGTGCTCTGGATATTCAAAATGGAATGATAAAAAGCTTTAAAGAAAAGCCCAAAGGCGATGGAGCTTTAATTAATGGAGGCTTTTTTGTGTTATCACCTAAGGTAATTGATTTAATTGATGGTGATAAATGTGTTTGGGAGCAACAACCACTGGAACAATTAGCCAAAGATAATGAATTAATGGCATTTAACCATGATGGATTTTGGCAGCCAATGGATACGCTTCGCGATAAAATGTACCTTGAAGAGTTATGGCAAAATAACCAAGCACCTTGGAAACTGTGGAAATGATAAATCAAGCATTTTGGCAAGGCAAAAAAGTATTAGTAACTGGTTGTACTGGTTTTAAAGGGAGCTGGTTAACTATTTGGTTGCATGCTTTGGGTGCTAAAGTTTATGGTTATGCACTAACTCCTCCGACTAACCCATCAATGTGGGAAGATATGCAGTTAGAGGACTTATGCGCAAATGTTTGTTATGCAGACATTCGTGATTATGCGACTCTCAAACAATTTGTTATTGATAGTAATGCAGAAATAGTTATACATATGGCAGCGCAACCCTTGGTTCGTTATTCGTATAGTTATCCACGTGAGACTTATGAAGTCAATGTGATGGGAACCGTGAATCTACTTGACGCAGTACGCGAAACAGGTACAGCTAAAGTTGTCGTAAATGTAACCACTGATAAATGCTATGAGAATAAAGAGTGGTTATGGGCATATCGCGAAAATGAGCCAATGGGTGGACACGACCCATATAGTAACAGCAAGGGCTGTTCTGAGCTAGTAACCGCTGCATTTATCAATTCTTATTTTGCAGATCCCAAAAACAAAACGGTAATTGCTAGTGCCAGAGCTGGGAATGTAATTGGTGGTGGCGATTGGGCGGAAGATCGGCTGATTCCGGATATTGTTCGCAGTTTTAGTAACAAGCAAGAAGTGTTTATTCGCTATCCCAATGCAGTTCGTCCATGGCAACATGTTTTAGAGCCTTTATCCGGTTATTTAACTTTAGCCGAGAAGCTTTATAGCGAAGGACAAAAATATAGCGGCGGCTGGAATTTTGGACCATTAGATAGTGATACCAAAACCGTAGAGCAAATCGTAACGCAAATGTGTAATATTTGGGGCGATAAAGCAGCTTGGACAAAAGATAATAGCGAGCACTTCCACGAAGCTAACTTATTGCGTTTAGATTGTTCCAAAGCGCGCATGATCTTGGGGTGGCATCCGCTGTGGAATAGTGAAATCACCTTAAATAAATTAACCCTATGGTATAAAGCATATTTTAGTCAAAAAAATATGCTTGAATTAACCAGACAACAAATTGATGAATATATGAAAGAATTAGTATGTTAGAACAAATCCAAAGTAAAATCTCAGCATTAGTTAGTCAATATGCCGAGGAAAAATATAAAACTAAAGATTTTATTCCCGGGCAAACCGTAATTCCACCCGCTGGTAAAGTAATTGGTGAATTAGAGCTGCAATATATGGTCGAAGCTTCCCTTGATGGATGGCTCACTACCGGTCGCTTTAATGATAAATTTGAAAAAGAGCTAGCCGCATATCTTGGAGTGAAGCACCTAATAACAGTTAATTCTGGTTCTTCAGCTAATTTAATTGCTTTTAGTGCGCTAACCTCCTCTAAATTAGGTGCTAGAGCAGTTAAAGCCGGTGACGAAGTTATTTCGGTTGCGGCAGGATTTCCTACGACCATTAATCCAATAATTCAATTTGGCGCAATTCCGGTATTTCTCGATGTAGATATCCCAACTTATAATATTGATGTCACTAAGCTTGAACAAGCGCTCAGTCCAAAAACTAAAGCAGTATTTATTGCGCATACCTTAGGCAATCCATATGATTTGCAAGCTATCAGAGCATTCTGCGATACTCATAAGCTGTGGCTAATCGAAGATTGCTGCGACGCGCTTGGTTCGCGCTATGCTGGCAAACTAGCTGGAACGTTTGGTGATATTGCTACAGTTAGCTTCTATCCTGCACATCATATTACCATGGGTGAAGGTGGTGCAGTATTTACTAATAACGACCAACTAAAAACCATCGCTGAATCCTTTCGTGATTGGGGGCGTGATTGCTATTGTCAACCTGGTTGTGATAATACCTGTGGTAAACGTTATTGCCAGCAGCTTGGTCAATTACCCGCAGGCTATGACCATAAGTATACCTATTCGCATTTGGGTTATAACCTAAAGATTACGGACATGCAAGCAGCATGCGGATTGGCGCAATTAGCTCGACTGGATGATTTCGTACAGAAGCGTAAAGATAATTTTAATTACCTCAAAGCAAAACTGCAGGAGTGCAGCGAATTTTTAATCCTCCCAGAAGCAACCCCTAATTCTGAACCATCATGGTTTGGCTTTCCGATTACAATTAAAGAAACCGCAGGATTTACCCGTGGTGAGTTATTAACTTACTTGGATGATAATAAAGTCGGTACGCGTTTACTGTTTGCTGGAAACGTGACCAAACAACCCTATATGCAGGGACGTAATTTCCGAACTATTGGTGATTTACCAAATTCTGATCGAATCATGAACCAAACCTTTTGGGTCGGAATCTATCCGGGACTCACTGAGGAAATGCTGGATTATACCGCTGAGATTATTGGACAGTTTTGTGGTGTAGGATTCTAGGCAGTCAAATGGAAAAAATAAAAGCATCCGACTATATCGTTGAGTGGCTATCATCACATGGCGTTGATACGGTATTTGGTTACCAAGGTGGTATGGTCACGCATTTGGCGGACTCCATAAGCAATCATTCTAATATGAGCTTTGTTCAGGTTTATCATGAGCAAACTGCTGCTTTTGCTGCGGTTGGCTATGCGCGGCATAATTGCCGCCTTGGTGTTGCCATTGCAACCAGCGGACCTGGTGCAACTAACCTTATTACTGGTATTGCGGATGCTTTTTTTGACTCGGTGCCAGTTATATTTATTACTGGTCAGGTCAATACCTATGAATATAAGTATGAGAAACCAATCCGTCAACTAGGTTTTCAAGAGACTAATATTGTTGAGGTTGTAAAACCAATCACTAAGTATGCAAAATTGGTTGACAAAGTGGAAGATCTACCAAAGGAGCTAGCGAAAGCTTTTGAGATTGCTAGTAGCGGTAGAAAAGGTCCGGTATTATTAGATTTACCAATGAATATCCAGCGTGAGTTTTTACTTCGCGAGCAGCTAGCAGATATTAAACTACAAGAAAACGCGATTAATGTGGTTCCGCGAGAATTTGAGCTCAAAAATGTTGCAGATGAAATAAAAAAATCTAAACGACCATTATTCCTTATTGGTGGTGGTATTGCGACCGCCAATGCGTTTGAACTACTAAATTCATTTGTTGAGAAAAGCAAACTTCCATTTGTTTCGTCTTTATTGGGTAAAACAGCATGTAATGAAAAGCTGGAGCAATACCTTGGAACGATAGGGTCGTATGGTAATCGCTGTGCTAATATGGCAATTGCTAATGCTGACTTACTTTTAGTCCTTGGTGCTCGCTTAGATGTTAGACAGACTGGTGGGGTAGTAAGTGGCTTTGTCAAAGATGGTAAAATTATTCATCTTGATATTGATCGTAGTGAACTTGAGCATAGTCGAATCTCAGATAAGAGCAATATCAACATTGATATTAGCGATGCGTTGAAGTGGTTAATACCTAGAGTTGAGCCAGTATTAAATTCAGAATGGCATAATTATTTAACTATGCTTAAAGATAACTACAACCAAACTAAAGAGATTATAAGAACACAAGTAAAACGTGCACCATATGATTTAATGAATTACTTAAATGCGATTTCAGAAGATACAGATATTTATTGTGCTGATGTCGGGCAGAATCAAATGTGGGCAATGCAGATGCTGCAGCTAACACAAAACCAGCGATTTCATACTTCCGGTGGGTTTGGCGCCATGGGTAGTGCGCTCCCGATTTCCCTTGGGGTGGCTTTTGCTAAGAAAAATAATGCTACTATCTACGCTATAAATGGAGATGGTGGGACGCACATGGCGTTGCAAAGTCTAATGCTGATCAAACAGTATGATTTACCAATCAAGGTAATAGTAATTAATAATAAGACTCTGGGAATGATAACGCAGTTTCAAGAGTTATACTTTAATAATAATATGGTAGGAACTACCGCGCAAGGCGGATATTTGGTGCCTGATTTTGAGTCATTGGCAAAAGCTTATGGCTTAAGTTATTTTAAGGTTGATCAAACTGATAACCGGGAGTTTGATGGGAATGATTTTATTGGTTTTAGGCAAGCAAAGAATTGTTTGTTGGAGTATGTAATTGATAATGATTGTAGAGTATATCCTAAACTAGAGTTTAACCAACCAATCTATAATTCTTCTCCTACTTTACCAGAGAATGAATTAATTGATGCAATGTTAATCAAGGTAGTTGATACTGATGACTAAAGCAGGAAATATTGATTTGTCTCTCCTAACAAATCAACGGATAATGCAACTAAATCTCTCTCTACTAAAACTGTAGAAGCCACTGGTTTAAGCGTGTTTTCTGGTGGGGTTATTGTCAAAATTCCCAGATAAGTAAAATACTTGCTTGGCTCGCGAAATATGTGCTATAATCCCGCTCTTAACTATTTATAATGTCTAGTCAGTCCGAATCCCTCGGACCCAATACTGGCCGTTTACGTAACGGGTTAAGTTGGAAAGGTAAATATCAAATGATTCAAATGCAAACAAGATTGGATGTTGCTGATAATACTGGTGCGCGTTCTGTAATGTGTATCAAAGTATTAGGCGGCTCAAAGCGTCGTTATGCTAGCGTTGGTGATGTCATCAAGGTAGCAATTAAAGACGCATCTCCACGTGGTCGTGTAAAAAAAGGTGACGTGTACAATGCTGTTGTAGTACGCACTGCGAAAGGTGTAAGACGTAACGATGGTTCGTTAGTGAAATTTGACGGTAATGCGGCAGTTTTACTAAATGCTAAGTTAGAACCGATTGGTACGCGTATTTTTGGTCCGGTTACTCGTGAATTACGTACAGAAAAATTCATGAAAATCGTGTCATTAGCTCCTGAAGTAATTTAAGGAAGACCCAATGAGAAAAATAACTAAAGGTGATCAAATCATCGTTATTGCTGGTAAAAATAAAGGTAAAATTGCGCAAGTTCAGCAAGTTGTTGCTGAAGGTGCCAAAGTTATCGTTGAAGGCGTTAACGTTGTAAAAAAACATGTCCGTCCTAACCCTATGAAAGGTGTTCAAGGCGGGATTATAGAAAAAACTATGCCGGTTGATATTTCGAACGTGGCTATCTACAATAACGAAACCAAAAAAGCAGATCGCGTTGGTTTTAAAGTAGAAGGCGATAAAAAAGTTCGTGTATTCAAATCAAACGGTAAAGTCGTTGGTGCGTAAGGGGTAAAAAATGGCAAGATTAAAACATTTTTATAATACTCAAGTAGTTCCAGAACTAATGAAGCAATTCAACTATGGTTCTGTAATGGAAGTGCCACGTATTGAAAAAATTACACTAAATATTGGTTTGGGTGAAGCTGTTGCTGATAAAAAAATCATGGAACACGCTCTTTCAGATTTAACTAAAATTGCTGGTCAAAAACCAGTTGTAACTAAAGCGCGTAAATCAATCGCTGGTTTCAAAATCCGTGAGGGTTATCCAGTCGGTTGTATGGTTACTTTGCGTAAAGACAAGATGTATGAATTCTTGGATCGCCTAGTAAACGTGGCTTTGCCGCGAGTGCGCGATTTCCGTGGTTTGAATGGTAGATCATTCGATAATTTCGGGAATTACAACTTTGGTATTAAAGAACAAATTATTTTCCCTGAAATTGAATACGATAAAATCGATGCTCTTCGTGGTATGAATATTACTATCGCTACATCTGCTAAAAACAGTGACGAAGCACGCGCTTTATTAAAATCATTCAGTTTCCCAGTTAAATAAGGAAAGATATAATGACTAGATTAGCGTTAATCGAAAGAGAAACTAAACGTGAAAAATTAGCAGAAAAATATTCTGCTAAACGTGAAGCTTTGTTCGCGATTATTAACGATTCATCTAAATCTGATGAAGAAAAATTCGAAGCTAGATTAGCTTTACAAAAATTACCGCGTAACTCTGCGCCAACTCGTCAACGTAATCGTTGTGCTTTGACAGGTCGCCCAAGAGGTACATTCCGTAAATTTGGGATCGCCCGCAATAAATTGCGTTTATTAGCCCTTAAGGGTGATGTTCCTGGCGTGACTAAAGCTAGCTGGTAAGAAGGAGTTATTGAAAAATGATGCAAGATACTATTGCTGATATGCTGACTCGGGTTCGTAATGCGCAAGCAGCGAATCACGTAGCGGTAACTATGCCTTCATCTAAAATCAAAGTGTCAATCGCTAAGGTTTTAAAAGAAGAAGGTTATATTGATGATTTTAAAATTGAAGGTACGGTAAAACCTGTGTTGACTATCACTCTGCGCTATTATGCTGGTAAACCAGTTATTGCGAAGATTGAGCGTGTATCACGTCCTGGTTTACGTATTTATCGTGGTTGTGAAGAATTACCAACTGTAATGGATGGTCTAGGCGTGGCAATTGTCTCAACTTCACGTGGTGTAATTACTGACCGTAAAGCTCGTTCACTAAAAGTTGGTGGCGAAGTTTTATGTTTTGTAGCATAATAGGAGCATAAGAATATGTTATCACGTATTGCTAAAACTCCTTTGGATATCCCTCAGGGTGTTGAAGTTACACTAAACGGCTCAAACGTTAAAGTTAAAGGTCCTTTAGGTCAGTTAGAATTTACTTTCAATGATACAGTAGCTATTGCTAAAGATGGTAATGCCATTGTTTTTGCAACTAAAGATGAAACTAAGTTTGCTAAAGCATTGTCAGGTACTGTTAAATCTGTTATGAACAACATGATTGTTGGTGTAACTAAAGGATTTGAAAAGAAACTAACTATTCTTGGTGTCGGTTACCGTGCGCAAGCTCAAGGTAGCGATTTAAATCTTACTTTAGGTTTCTCTCATCCAGTAGTTTTCAAAGCTCCTGCCGGGATTAAAATTGAGACTCCGTCTCAAACTGAAATTTTGGTTAAAGGAATTTGTAAACAAGCTGTAGGTCAGGCTGCTGCAGATATTCGCGGCTACCGCCCGGTAGAGCCATACAAAGGCAAGGGCGTACGCTATGCTGATGAAGTGGTAATCCTAAAAGAGACTAAGAAAAAATAATTTAAGAGGCTAGTCTAAAGATGAGTAATAAATTAAGTCGCATCAGACGTGCACGCAAAACGCGCTTAAAAATCGCTGAGCTTGGTGTTAAACGTCTAGTGGTTTATAAATCAAATTGCCACATTTATGCACAAATCATTGATGAAAGCGGCGCTAAAATTTTAGTTTCTGCTTCAACAGCTGAAAAAGCTATCAGTGCTTCAGTTAAAAATGGTGGAAATGTCGAAGCTGCAACATTGGTAGGTAAAGCTATTGCTGCTAAAGCTACTGCTGCTGGCATTAAAGAAATCGCGTTTGATCGTTCAGGTTTTCGTTTTCACGGCCGGATTAAGGCTGTAGCGGATGCTGCACGTGAAAATGGTCTTGTGTTCTAATTGGAGTAAATGATGATTGAAAATAAAGAACACCAGTTAATTGAAAAGTTAATTAGCGTAAACCGTGTAACTAAAGTAGTTAAGGGTGGTCGTATTATGGGTTTCGCAGCACTAACTGTAGTTGGTGATGGCGATGGTGGTATCGGTATGGGTAAAGGAAAATCGAAAGAGGTTCCTGTAGCTGTACAGAAAGCTGTTAAAGAAGCTAGTAAAAGCATGGTTAAAGTACCTTTGAAAAACGGTACAATCCACCATACGATTCGTGCTAAACATGGTGCTACTACTGTATTTATGCAACCTGCTAAAGAAGGTACTGGTATTATTGCTGGTGGTGCTATGCGTGCATTATTCGATGCTATCGGTATCCGCAACATCACTTGTAAAGTGCAAGGTTCAACTAATCCGTATAACGTAGTTCGTGCAACTATTAAAGGTTTACAAGCTATTAATACACCATCTGAAATTGCAGCTAAACGTGGTAAAACCGTAGCTGAAATTACCGGAGAAGAATAATGAGCCAAAAAACTGTAAAAGTTACTTTAGTAAAAAGTCTTATTGGTCGTTTAGCTAACCACAAAGCTTCTGCTTATGGTCTTGGCTTACGTAAGATTCGTCAAACTGTTGAAGTTCAGGATACTCCTGAAAATCGCGGAATGATTAATCGCATTAGTTATTTAGTTAAAGTAGAGGGTTAATACGATGTTTTTAAATAGTATTCAACCAGCAGAAGGTGCTAAACACTCATCTAAACGCGTTGGGCGTGGAATTGGATCTGGTTTAGGTAAAACTTGTGGTCGTGGTCACAAAGGGCAAAAAAGCCGTGCGGGTGGCTTCCATAAAGTAGGTTTTGAAGGTGGTCAAATGCCTTTATACCGTCGTTTACCAAAACGTGGTTTCAAATCTTTGAGTGCACAAGCTGAAGTTAGATTGTCTGACTTAGATAAATTAGCTGGTGGTGAAATAGATCGTTTGACTTTAATCCAATCGGGTTTAGTGTCAAGTTTAGCTGATAAAATTAAAGTTATCGGTACTGGTACTATCAGTATTGCGGTTAATCTCCGCGGTATCGGTGCAACTGAAAGTGCAAAAGCTGCAATTTTAGCTGCTGGTGGTTCGGTAGAATAATTTAAAAGGACAAAACATGGCTCTGGCAAAAGTTGATAAATTTGCTGATCTTAAAAAGCGTGTTTGGTTCCTGATTGGCGCACTAATCGTCTTTCGGATTGGTGCGCATATTCCAGTTCCAGGAATAGACCCCACTGAATTGGCGAAATTATTTAAATCCAATCAGGCGGGTTTACTTACTATGGTAAACATGTTCTCTGGTGGTGCGTTGTCACGCTTCACTATCTTTGCGCTCGGTATTATGCCGTACATCTCTGCTTCCATTATTTTGCAATTATCATCTGAGGTATTCCCTTATTTGATTCAATTGAAAAAAGAAGGGGAAATGGGACGCAAGAAAATCACCCAGTATACTCGTTATGCCACAGTGATTTTGGCGCTAGTGCAAAGTTTTGGTATTGCAACCATGCTATATAAGCAACCTGGATTAGTAGTTGATTCGGAGTTTCATTTTTTTGCAACTGCGATTATCTCTCTAGTAACAGGAACTATGTTTTTAATGTGGCTTGGTGAGCAAATTACTGAACGTGGTCTTGGTAATGGTGCTTCAATGATCATTACCACTGGTATTATTTCTGGTATGCCTAGCGCGATTGGTAAAACTTTATCGTTAGCTAATCAGGGGTCAATGTCAATTTTCTCGGCAATCTTGGTGTTTGTCATTATTGGAGTGGTAACTTATATTGTAGTGTTCGTAGAACGTGCGCAACGTAAGATTCCGGTTAATTATGCTAAACGTCAGGTTGGCAATAAAGTTATGCAAGGGCAAAGTACACACTTGCCATTGAAGCTAAATATGGCTGGAGTAATTCCTCCGATTTTTGCGTCAAGTATTATTTTATTCCCGGCTACTTTACTTGGATGGCTTGGGCATGGTAAACTATCGTTTTTGGCTTCTATTGGTGATGCCTTGCATCCCGGTCAACCAATTTATATAGTTGTTTATGCCGCCGCAATTATTTTCTTCTGTTATTTTTATACAGCATTAACTTTTAATCCAAAAGATACTGCAGATAACCTGAAAAAAAGCGGTGCGTTTATCCCTGGTATCCGTCCTGGTGAAAATACAGCAAAATATATTGAGAAAGTTCTTTTACGCTTGACATTCGGTGGCGCAATTTATATTGCGGCAATTTGTTTGTTCCCTGAATTAATGATTTTAAAATGGCATGTTCCGTTTTATTTTGGTGGGACTTCATTGCTAATCGTTGTGGTTGTAACTATGGATTTCATGACTCAAGTACAGTCGCAGATTATGTCTGTGCAGTATGAAGGTTTAATGAAAAAAGCAAACTTAAAAGGTTTTTAGGAGTAGTTATGGCCAAAGATGACGTGATTCAATTTGAAGGTGAAGTGTTAGAAGCTTTGCCAAATACGATGTTTCGTGTAAAATTAGAAAACGGTCATACGGTTTTGTGTCATATCTCAGGTAAAATGCGGATGAATTACATCCGCATTTTACCCGGTGATAAGGTTACGGTTGAGATGACACCGTATGATCTTAATAAAGGTCGCATAGTTTTCCGTGCGAAATAATATTAAATATTTATCGTTAATAACGTTGTCATGAGCGTAAATCGCAATCCTCGTGTACTTCGGGTATACTTAGGGTGTTCGAATTCGCTCATTCATTGTTTTTAGTGGGTCTATTTAGTATCAGGTAAATGCTGAGTCTAGGCTTGGTTAGTTAGAAAGGTGTAATTATGAGAGTTCAGCCTTCGGTAAAGAAGATTTGTCGTAATTGCAAGGTTATTCGTCGCAACGGTGTTGTGCGTGTAATTTGTAAAGAAGCTCGACATAAACAACGTCAAGGTTAATTTTTAATTTAATTGAAAGGAATAAGAATGGCTCGTATAGCTGGTGTAAACGTTCCTGATAATGCTCATATCGTTATCGGTTTACAACATATTTACGGTATTGGTCCTTCTCGCGCTAAATGGATTTGTGAATCATCACAAGTTACTGAGCAGACTAAAGTAAAAGATATTTCTCCGGAATTAATGGAGTCTATCCGTAACGAAGTTGCAAAGTATACAATCGAAGGTGACCTTCGTCGTGAAGTTTCAATGAGCATTAAACGCTTGGTGGATTTAAAATGCTACCGTGGTCACCGCCACGCTAAAGGACTTCCAGTTCGCGGTCAACGCACTAAAACTAATGCGCGCACCCGTAAAGGTCCTAGAAAATTAGTAACTGGTAAGAAAAAATAGATTTTAAGGATTTTTAAATGAGTAAAGCAAACACAGCAAGAGTTCGCAAAAAAGTTAAAAAGCAAGTCAGTGAAGGTGTAGCTCACGTTCATGCTTCTTTTAACAATACAATCATAACCATCACAGATCGTCAAGGAAATGCTTTATCTTGGGCTACTTCAGGCGGTGCTGGTTTTAAAGGTTCGCGTAAAAGTACTCCATTTGCTGCCCAAGTAGCAGCAGAGAAAGCTGGAAAAGTTGCCCAAGAATATGGTATTAAATCATTGGATGTTCAAGTACAAGGACCAGGACCTGGCCGTGAATCTTCGATCCGTGCATTAAATGCTTTGGGTATCAAAATCACTTCAATAAGTGATGTAACACCGCTTCCGCATAACGGTTGCCGTCCACCAAAAAGACGTCGAGTATAATTTTAGGAGTAGATTCACATGGCAAGATATACAGGGCCTAGATGCAAGTTAATGCGTCGTGAAGGTTTAGATCTTTCATTAGTTAGTAGTCGCAAAAGCGCGGATGCAAAGTGCAAATTAGCTTCTGCACCTGGACAGCATGGTGCAAAACCTGGTAAATTATCAGATTTTGGTGTTCAATTACGTGAAAAGCAAAAAATTCGCCGTATTTACGGTGTATTAGAGCGCCAATTTAGAAAATATTTCGCTGAAGCTGATCGTCGTAAAGGCTCAACTGGCGAAAATTTATTAAAATTATTAGAATCACGTTTAGATAACGTGGTTTATCGGATGGGATTTGGCTCAACACGTGCCGAAGCTCGTCAATTAGTATCACATAAAGCCATTACTGTAAATGGTAAGCCAGTAAATATCCCTTCTTTCCAAGTTAAAGCTGGCGATGTGGTTGCGATTTCAGAAAAAGCTAAAAAACAAGTTCGCATTCAAGAAGCAGTTTCTTTAGCTGAACAAGGTGGTTTCCCAGCTTGGGTTGAAGTTAGCTCTAAAAAATTAGAGGGAACTTTTAAATCAACACCTGAGAGATCTGAATTATCTAGTGATGTTAATGAGCAATTAGTTGTTGAATTCTATTCTAAATAATCGACTCATAAGCTAAAAAGGAATGTATATGCAAGTTTCTAGTAAACAATTATTGAAACCAAAATCAATAACGATTAATCCTTTGGCTGCTGATAATAATAATTGCAAGATTGTTATGGAACCTTTTGAGCGTGGCTTTGGTCACACTCTGGGGAATTCATTACGTAGGATTTTACTATCATCAATGGTTGGGACAGCTGTAACAGAAGTTAAAATTGCTGGTGTTAATCATGAATATGATGTAGTGAGTGGCGTGATGGAAGATGTGGTTGACATTTTGTTAAACCTAAAAGGCCTGGTTTTTAAGTTACATAATAAAGAAAGCGTTGTAGTGAGACTGCAACGTAGTGAATCTGGTGTAGTAAGAGGTAAAGATATTTCCTTAACTCACGATTTAGAATTATTAAACCCTGAACATGAGATTTGTACCATTGCAAAAAATGGTTCGATTGACATCGAAATCAAAATTGAAACAGGGCGTGGCTATGAAACAGCAGTTACGCGTCGTCAAAATATAGAAACTACTGCTACTGGTTGGATTTTGTTGGATGCAACATTTTCTCCAGTATTGCGTGTAGCGTTCAATGTTGAAAATGCACGGGTAGAGCAAAAAACTGATTTGGACAAATTAGTTCTTGAAGTTGAAACTAATGGTGTTATTTCTCCGGAAGATGCCGTGCGTTCTGCTTCAAAAATTTTAATTGAACAAATGCTGGTATTTGCAGGTTTAGAACATATGCCAAATACTGAAACCCCAAGTTCTAAATTAGTCAAAGTCAAAGAAGAGCCTGAAGTTGATCCGGTATTCTTAGAGTTGGTTGATAATCTTGAATTGACAGTACGCAGCGCTAATTGTTTAAAACATTTAGATATTAATTATATTGGTGATTTGGTGCAGAAATCTGAGAACGAATTATTAAAAACACCGAATTTAGGTAAAAAATCTTTAACTGAAATTAAAGAATTACTTGAAGTTCGTGGTTTACGTCTTGGAATGCCAATTGAAAATTGGCCACCTCAATCAATCAAGAAGAAAAAATAATTTTAAAGGGATGTAGAGCATGAGACATCGTTGTGCACATCGTAAATTAAATCGTACTTCAGCTCACCGTAAAGCTATGTTTAAAAACATGGCAGTATCGTTGTTGCAACATGAAGCGATTATTACAACTTTGCCAAAAGCAAAAGAGTTACGTAAAGTTGTTGAGCCACTAATTACTTTGGCTAAAAATCCATCGTTAGCTAATCGTCGTTTAGCATTTGACCGTATCCGTGATCGTGATACTGTAGTTAAATTGTTTGACGTGATTGGTCCACGTTACGCTCTGCGTAATGGTGGTTATACTCGCGTATTAAAGTACGGTTTCCGTCCTGGTGATAATGCACCGCGTGCATTTATGGAATTGGTAGATCGTCCAGAAGTAACTGAAGCTGTTGAAGCTGAGTAAGTTATTCAAAAATTAAAAAATCCAGCCTTTAGGTTGGATTTTTTAATTATACTATTTTCTTAATATTTAGTTTGCTATAATCTAAACTTACTAATTTTGTATGTGAAAGTTAATAATGGTTGATAAATATCTCAAATCAAATTGGCTATTATTTATTGTGCTGATATTTGTTATTAGTAGGGTAATAATGTATTACCAATTCAATATCGCAAATAGCCTGTTATTGCATGATAAAGGTGACTTTACCAGTGTAATGTGCAAATGGGATTGCAAGTGGTATCTGACTATTATTAATGATGGTTATGATCATGCAGTAAGAACTCATCCTAAGATATGGAAAGGTCTTGCTAATTGGGCATTCTTCCCATTATACCCTAATTTGGTTGCGATCACTGCTAAAGTAACTACTTTGGATGCGGTGCTTGCGGGAATACTATTGAACCAATTGTTTGTTTTTATTGCAGCCATTTTCTTTTATAGGTTATTACGACTTAACTTTAACGATCTTAATAGTCGCTTTGGGGTAACTATTCTAGTATTTTCTCCTTTTAGTGTGTATTTTTCATCGCTATATACCGAAGGGCTTTTTTTAGCTTTATCAATTAGTGGTTTTTATTTTTTACGGACTAATCGCGAAATAAAAGGTAGTATTCTTGGTGGGTTACTTTCAGCAACCCGCCCAGTTGGAATTATGTTTTTAGTCCCGGTTTTTATTAATTTTATTCGTTATCGTAAATCATTTAAACTAATGGTTATTTCTTTATTAATCGCAAGTGCTGGATTAATAGTTTATATGGCATTCTTGCAATATCGAGCAGGAGATTTTTTAGCGTTTCAACACATTCAGAAGGGGTGGGGACGTAAAGGATGGGACTTCGTACATTTTGGGCGGCAGTTGTGGGTGATGGTTACTGATTTTCACAATTCCGTATTGTTTGCTATTTCATTCTTATTATCAATATATATGCTGATCAAGAAATATTATGAGGAAGCCTGTTTTAATTTAGCGTGCATTCTTCCTGGTGTAATGACTGGAACTATGATGTCTGAAGGGCGCTTTTGTGGTACCTTATTTACCTTATATTTTGCAGTTGTAGTTTTGGCAGAGAAGTCTTGGACGATCAAGGTGTTGGCATTATTATTATCATTTGTCCTCTACTTGTCTTATTATATATATTGGGTTGGGCACGCTAATTTCCTAATTTAATGCTACAGCACTAAAATGGTGCAAATTAGCTAAATAACGCTTGACTAAGTTATTTAATTTCAGCTATAATACGCTTCTCATTCTTAGCCGGGATGGTGGAATTGGTAGACGCGCCGGACTCAAAATCCGGTGCCAGCAATGGCGTGAGGGTTCAAGTCCCTCTCCCGGCACCACCGAATACAAAATATTAAAACCCAGTATGCTAATGGCTACTGGTTTTTTTAATTGTTTTTGAAAAAGTATAATGAATCCCTAAATTAGGACCAGTAACTAAGAAACAAACTAGCTAACTTTGATAAAATATACTACTCTAAA
>JAIEPY010000104.1 GCA_019748155.1 Burkholderiales bacterium
AGCAACTTGCATAATAAATGCATTTTGTGCAGAATTTTGCAAGATTTATTTGAGGTTAATTCAAGAATAATCAGTGTATTACATGGTTAATCTTGAATTAAGTGTAAGGTACGAAGGATCAAAACATGTCCGATCAGCATCTCATCGAAAAAACTATTACTTCAGAACAAGTCTTCGCGGGCAATTTTATGCGCGTGTATCGTGATAACATTGAATTACCCGATGGTAAAATCTCTACTCGTGAATATATCCGTCATTCTGGCGCGGTTGCAATTTTAGCCCTCGATGATGAACAAAATATAATAATGGAACGGCAATACCGCCATCCGGTTGGACGAGTAATCTATGAAATTCCGGCAGGTAAATTAGATCCTAATGAAGACGAACTGAGCTGCGGACGTCGAGAACTAGTTGAAGAAACTGGTTATGTTGCTAAAGAATGGGTTTTACTTGGTGAATGTTTGCCCTGCATTGGCTATTCTAGTGAACGGATTATTTATTATCTTGCCCGCGAATTAGCCTACACCGAACAAAATCTTGATGATGGTGAATTTCTGGATGTAATCAAGCAACCACTTGCAGAAGTTATGGCTCTAGCATTTTCTGGACAGATTCCGGATAGTAAAACTTTAGCTGGTTTAATGTTGCTCCAAGGCTATCTCAGCCGAGATGCTTAGTTATTTATGCATTAGCCTAGGGGTAATTAGTGCGCAATTTTTTCACTTACCTAGGCTTATCGCAATTATTCTCTTGATTGGCTGTGCGAGCACTTATTGTTGGCTGCGCTTTAGCTCACCAATTGCTAATTTACAACTTCAACGTAGCATCATCTGGATAGTATTATTTGTTGGCTGCCTCGCCTATGCTGATTTACGTATCTCGACACGTTTGGCACGGGTAGTTCAAGAACCGATCAGTCAACTTAGCGTAAAAGCGCATCTAATCGCGCCGCTTCAGGATAAAGGCGATTATATCCAAACCCAGATCAAAATTGATTCAGGTAGTCTCAAAGGGCAGAATATGCTTTTATACTATCCACCAAAGAACACTCTGCTACCACAATATCAATATCAACTTACGCTTAACATCCGCCCGCTGAATATTCCAGCTAATTTTTATGCTTTTAATTACCAACAATATCTGGTTGCGCAAAATATCACCGCTAATGCCAGTTTAGTTGGACATCCACAAATACAAAAAACCAGTTACACACCATCCGCGTTGATTAATACTCAAAGAGTAAATCTAATTAATTACCTGCAAAAAACATTAGCAGATAAACAATACGCGGGCTTGGTTATTGCACTGGTTACTGGTTATCAAAATCTAATTCCACCCGATCAATGGGGCGTGTTTAAAAACAGTGGAATTACCCACATTGTTAGTATTTCCGGCTTGCATATTACGCTAGTTGCAGGAATGTTCGTTATATTGATTAATTTTCTGCTCAAACTATTACCTCCGACGAGAATTCCCCGCCAGATTATTTTAGTTTGGGCGGGTGTGCTTGCCGCGTTAGCTTATTCATTACTTGCCGGATTCACTATTCCAACTCAACGAACTTTTTATCAGCTATTAGTTATGGCATATCTACTCTCACGGCGCTCATATTTACCTTTAATCAACAAATTGGGATTAACTTTGGTAGTGGTCTTACTGATGGATCCATTTGCCAGCTTTAGTCTTGGTTTCTGGTTTTCATTTATCATCGTGGCAACCATTTTTATCGTGATTAGCAATTACGCACGGATAAGTAGCAAATTAATGCTCTGGGTACGGATGCATTGTTTTATAACATTGGTAAGTGTACCGCTAAGTTTGTTTTTATTTGCGTGCTTTCCGCCAATTTCATTTGTCGCTAATCTTTGGGCAATCCCGATAATTGGTAATATCATGACACCCGTGATCGTTGTTGCCAGTTTATTTCATTTTAGCTGGATAATCATCCTCTGTGCTGATATTTTGAACTATGCCATGCTCCCGATTGAGTACTTAGCCAAAATCCAACTTTACCATCAGCAAACACCAAACCTAACCGTCGTTCTCTTAGCTTATTTGGGAATTATTCTATTATTGATCCCAAGGTCGTTAGCGGGTAAAAATATCTTGAGTGCAGTTCTCTTTGCGAGTCTATTTTTTGTTGATAATCAAGCTGATCTGAGCTATGGTGAACTACAAATGAATGCTTTTGCTAATTCTAAAAGTGGCTACGTGCTTGCGCAAACTCAGAAACATAATCTACTCATCATTGCTGGAAATGATGCCACTAAAACCACCCAACAGCTGTCAATGACCGTACTACCCTATCTAAGTTCGCAAAATATCCAACAAATTGATTATTTAATTACAAATCAAAGCGAAAGTGAGATTAAGGCAATTTTAGAGCATAATCAAATTCATGTGGCAGAGACTAAATTAGATCAAGATAGCTCACTTGATGGGGTGGAAATTGAAAATACAACATCTAAAAATCAAGTTGCATTACGCCTCCGTGAGCGCAATGGTAATCTTAGCTATATTGGCAGTGGTTATCAGCCATATAATGACCGTAACTGGCAAGACATCGTAATTGCTTACCCGCTGAGTCCGCTTAAATGGTTATACCAAATTCATGCCAATAACTTGCTGCTCAACTACCCACAGGAACAAAGTCGAAGTATTCATGGATTAACTGACAATATCAATCTCGATGTAAAAAACATTTATGATTTGCCGCAAGATGGCAGTGTAATATTCAGAAATAATAGCATCAAAACTATTAAATCAGAATAAATATCGGTTGTAAGTTAATGGTGCAAACCACTACAAATAACAATTTTATTTTTATGGGTATTTGCCATTTGAGTAGCTATTTAGTTATAATACTTGGTTAATTAATCTAAAGGACACAATTAATGAATTCAACTATTCAAGTTATTAAAAATCACCGTTCAATCCGTAGTTTTCTGGACAAAGATTTACCCGCTGACACTCTTCAGGCAATTATTGATGCTGCACAAGCAATGCCAACCTCAATCAATGGGCAGCAAGTTTCTCTGGTTATCGTTCGTGATAAAGAAACCCGTAGCAAATTGGCAGAATTATGTGGTGGTCAACCATGGGTAGCCGCTGCACCAGTATTTATTCTCTTTGTCGCTGATTTTTATAAAACTTCTCTAGCGGCGGAAATTAATGGACGCACCCAAGTAATTCATGAAAGTGCTGAGGGTGAACTAGTTGGAATCTTAGACTGTGGGATTGCTATGGGTGGGGCGATTGTTGCCGCTGAAAGCATGGGCTTAGGAATAGTGCCAATTGGTGGAATTCGTCTACACGCAGAGGAAGTAATTGAGTTACTAGGCTTACCTAAATATACTTTCCCGGTGAATGGCTTATGTATTGGTTATCCGGCAGATGCTTCTAAATTAAAACCACGTTTACCTCAAGCTACTTTTGCCCATTATGAAAAATACGACACTAGCAAACTAGTTGCCAATATCAAAGATTACGATACCACGATGGAAAGCTATCTCGCAACCATCGGACGCACAGAAGAGGGAAGCTGGAGTAAGCATACTTCTAGTATCTATCAACGCGTTTATTTTCCCAATGTAAAACCTACCATGGTGGCACAAGGATTACTCCTTGATAAATAACACTATTTAAGAATAGATTAGTTTGTAATCATGAACTTTGCTGAACAAGATTTTACAGATATTTTCATTTGCAAAATTTTAGGGTTATGCTAAAATACTAACTTTATTAATATAAGCGGGAAGAACCTTATGAGCGACTATACTCCACCAAATAATAATCAACAACAACGTAGAAGAGCACCTCAACAAACCCGTAGGAAAAATAGCAGTGTTTATGACAATGATTATGATGAGCAGCCACGTAATGCTAATCGTGGAAATAATCGCAATTACCAAGATGAATATGAAGAACGCACACCACAACATCGTGCTGCTAACCCGCAACAAAATCGTAGAAATTATAATGATGATGACTATTATGATGAGCAACCTCGCCGAGCTCGCGTAAATAATCATACCCCACGTAAAGAGAGAAGCAATAAAGGACTATTATATGGATTAGGCGCTATTGCTGCCGTGGCGGTTGCAGCAGGTTCATATTTTATTTTCAAAGCTCCGGATAGCGCACAGATTGTCGCGGTGTCACCGAATTATGTAACAACCCAGCAAGCTTATCAGGACTGTCATAAAGTTGGTACAACCCGTTATGTGAAAAACCAAAAAAATGGTACTGAAGGTGCCTTAATTGGTGGTGCAACTGGTGCAGTTGCTGGCGGAATAATTGGGAATCAGGTTCATGGTGGCGGTGGCGGAACTGCCGTTGGCGCTATCGCAGGTGGGGTTGGTGGTGCATTAATTGGACGTGATGTTCAACGCTCGAATCAACCTGATTATGTTGCTAAACACGGTTCAAGTACCCAGTGTCAAACAGCATATCGCCCAGTACAAACTCAGTCAGGTTACAATGTACAATATCTGTATAAAGACAATATGGCAAACATTGTGACACAAAGCGCTCCGGCAATTGGAACTAAATTGCCGATGAAAGATTTGCAACAATTAGCCATGCCAGCACAAGCAGCTGGAACAAATCCACCAGCAACTAGCCAGTAATAGACGGATAAGAGGTGCTAGGTTATAATTAACAACACCTCCTAATATCAGGACAAGCATTATTAATCAAACAGCAGATCAGCCAATAACTCCCACCAATCCGGCAATCACAGTCAATCAGTTACCCTATTCAGATATGCCGACTGATTTGTATATTCCACCCGAGGCGCTGCAAGTGTTTTTGGAGATGTTTGAAGGTCCGTTGGATTTATTGCTGTATTTAATCCGTAAACAAAATTTGGATATTTTGCAAATCCCGATAACTAAAATCACCGATCAATACATCAACTATATCAACACGATGCAAGTTTTGAATATTGAATTAGCTGGTGAGTATTTACTTATGGCAGCAGTGCTTTTAGAAATTAAATCACGAATACTGCTACCTAAATTAGCTAATGCTAGCAATGATGCGGACGAAGATGGTGATGACCCTCGTCAGGAATTAATTCAGCGCTTACTTGAATATGAGAAAATTAAGCTCGCTGCAATTAATCTCAATACAATGCCACAAGCTTACCGCGATTATTTGTGGGTTGATATTTTGATTGAGGAAAGCGAGCCTGAATTACCGGAAATTAAGCCGACTGACTTACAAAAAGCATGGCACACTCTACTATTACGCAGCATCAAAGCACAAAGTGAACACCATATTAAACGGCAGGAATTATCGGTGCGTGAACATATGAGCCAAATTTTGCGTACACTGCGCGAGCTAGGAAAAACTAATTTCTTTGATTTATTTAAGCTACAATTAGGTACTCAGCATATAGTGGTAAATTTCATCGCGATTTTAGAATTAGGAAAAGAAGGAATGGTTAGTATCGTTCAAGACAGTGAAAAAAATATTTTTGTTGAGTTAGTCTAGGTCTATGCATCAGCAATTTTCGCACTTAAAAAAAGTAGTTGAAGCATGTTTATTGACTGCCAATGATATTGTTGATTTAGAACAATTGGCTGCAGTTTTTGATAATCAGATTAGTAATAGTTCATTAGAAAAAATTTTAGCTGAAATTGCCAATGATTATGCTGAACGGGGAATTGAATTACTCAAGATCGCCAGTGGCTATCGTTTTCGCTCCAAGCCTGAATATCAAAGCTATTTGAACAAACTCTATCAAACTAAACCAGCACGCTATTCACGGGCAGTTATGGAGACGCTGGCAATTATCGCCTATCGTCAACCAGTTACCCGTGGTGAAATTGAAAATATTCGTGGCGTGACAATTAATAGTACCATTATTCAAACTTTATTTGATCGTGGCTGGATTGAAGTAGTCGGACATAAACAAATACCGGGTAAGCCAGAACTACTTGCTACCACCAGCAAATTTCTGGATGATTTGGCGATTCAATCACTTGAAGAACTCCCAGCATTACCGAATATTACCGAATCGTTTCAGCAAAACCCCGAACATGATTTAATCGAAGAATATGATAGCAATAAGGAAACAACATGAACACTACCAATAACCAACAAATTGATGAGTTATTAAATTTACCTGGAACATTTCACATCAAGATAATGGGCTTCAATGATCCGGAATTAATTAATGAAGTAAGCGCAATTATTTCAGTACACGTTAACAACTTCAACCCAGAGGGCGACATTAGCGTCAAACCCAGCAGTAAAGGTAATTATGTTGCTCTAACTGCAACGATTTGGGCTGAATCCAAAGCTCAGTTAGATGAAATCTACTCGGCTTTAAATAAACATAGCTTAGTGAAAATGACTCTCTAATGGCTAGCATAATAGTTAAATCAATCGGTAAAATTGACTATCAACAATGTTGGCAATCAATGAAAGAATTTACCGAACAACGCACGCCTGAGACACCTGATGAACTATGGTTAGTTGAACATGACCCGGTTTTTACTCTAGGGCTTGCGGGTAAAGAAGAGCATATCCTAATCAAAGAGCATGATATTCCAATTATTCGCACTGATCGTGGCGGACAAGTTACTTACCATGGGCCACAACAAATTATAATTTATCTGCTAATTGATATTAAACGCTTAGGCTTCTCAATCCGTGAATTAGTAACGCAGATTGAAAATGGCGTGATTAATTATCTGGCAAGCTTAGGAATTGAAGCCTATGGTGATCGCGATGCCCCAGGAGTTTATGTTGCTGGTAAAAAAATTGCTTCGCTTGGATTAAAGATCCGTAAAGGCTGCAGTTATCATGGACTCAGCTTCAATTTTAATCTGGATAAGAAGCCATTTAGCTACATCAATCCTTGTGGCTATGCAGGTCTGCAAGTTGTAAATTTATGTGAGCTCGTGACTCAAAAATTAGAAATGCAAAATGAAGCCGTTAGATTAAGCAATTACATAAGAGAAAGTATGCTCGCATAAACTGCTTAATCACAACATTTTATATTATTTCAATACCTTATGATAGATTCTTGACTAAATGATTTACAAGAATTTATGCTTGCTTTTTAATAGCATGGTAATTGAAAAAATATTAACCGACTGATACAAGTATAACTGCGATAATTGCGAGAATAGATCCAATTATTTGAGTTATACTCATTGAGGTACCAAAAATAAAATAATTAAGGATTAATGTAACAATTGGATATAGTGAAGTTAACACTACGACAATATTTACATTCCCACCATAGCGAATAGCCAGCAAGAAGAATAGCCCGCCAATACCTGTTGCAGCACCTAACCCCACACCTGACATTAAATTGAATGGAGTTATATTTACTTTAAACCCGATCAGGCTTAGAGCGATAACACTTGAAAAAAGATACCCGATAGACGAAAAAAATATTCCAGTATAGGGATCCATGTTTTTTGCTACAACACCATTCATTAGTCCCCAGATTGAATATAAGAGAAGTGCTAAAAATGCTAAAATTAACCACAACATATTTCTTACTCTTTTAAATTATTTACGGTGCTTGTCTGTTCCTGCTACATAGTATTCGACTAGTGATTTGTCTAAACTAATACCTTTGATAGCATCAGCGATTTTTTCTGCAATCATGATTGTGGGGGCATTTAGGTTTCCTGTAACAATCAATGGCATGATTGAGGCATCAATTACGCGGAGAGACTCTAGTCCGTGTACTCTACACTCTGCATCGACCACTGACATCTCATCATAACCCATTTTACATGAGCCACATGGATGAAACGCAGTTTCTGCTTTTTCACGAATATAGCTATCAAGCTCTTCATTTGTATTATACTTTAAACTTGGTGATATTTCGGTGCCTGTGTATGCGCTTAATGCATCCTGCGCTGCTATTTCACGTGTAATCCTTATTGCATCACGAAACTCTTGCCAATCCTTAGCACTTGACATATAATTAAACAATATACTCGGTGCCTCATATGGATTTATTGAATTTAAGCGAACACGACCTCTAGATTCAGAGCGCATAGAGCCGACATGAAATTGAAAGCTATGGTAATTAATTGGGTTACTTCCATTGTAATTAACCGCAATTGGTAAAAAATGGTATTGAATATTTGGCCACTTCTCTTGGCTGTTAGTTCGGATAAATCCTCCAGCTTCAAATTGGTTGGATGCGCCAAGACCTCGACCAGCAAATATCCACTCTAGTCCAATCTTTAGTTTATTGCTTAATTTAAGCGATGGTGCAATTGATATCGGTAGTTTACATTTATACTGCATATATAATTCAAGATGATCTTGTAGGTTTTCGCCTACCCCAGGTAAATCTTTAATTAGTTTAATGCCAAGTTCTTCCAATAAATTTTTGGCGGCAACTCCAGAACGTTGTAAAATTAATGGCGATGCAATTGCACCAGCGCAAATTAAAATTTCTCCAGAACACATGTATTGGATTCGTTTTGAGTCATAAATAGCTTCAACTCCAATGGCTTTATTTTCTCTGAAAATAATTTTATCAGTTTGAGTGTGGGTTTTTATTGTTAAATTACTACGTGATTTAGCAATGTCTAAATAAGATCTTGCCGTACTATCTCTTCGACCAAATGATGTTGTGGTTCTATCCATTGGGCCAAATCCTTCTTGCCGATAGCCATTTAAGTCATCTGTGCGGTGAAACCCTGCTTCAACTCCAGCATCAATCATTGCTTGATAGAGTTGATTATTTCCTGAACGTGGCGTTGTTACGTGAAGAGGCCCAGCATTACCATGATAGTCATCGCCACCAATGTCTCTATTTTCAGCTTTTTTAAAATATGGCAGGCAATGAGCATAAGACCAATTTTCTAGCCCTTTCATCGTTGCCCAATTGTCATAATCTAATGCGTTGCCTCGAATATAGCACATTCCGTTAATAAGTGATGAACCACCAAGCCCTTTACCGCGTCCACATTCCATACGACGATTATTCATATGTGGTTCAGGATCCGTAACGTATGCCCAATTATAGCGTCGTCCTTGTAAGGGATAAGCCAATGCTGCTGGCATTTGAGTTCGCCAATCTAAACGGTAGTCTGGACCACCAGCTTCAAGCAACAATACTTGCTTATTGCTATCTTCAGTTAAACGCGCTGCAAGAACATTACCAGCAGATCCAGCCCCAACAATTATGTAATCATATATTTTCATATCAATCCTTTTTTAACTCTGTGTAAAAACTGATGTAAACTCGCCCATTTCTACTTGAACTGATTTAATTCGTGTATAGTGTTCTAATGTAGTTAGACCATTCTCTCGACCAATCCCTGATTCTTTATAGCCACCAACTGGCATTTGTGCAGGCGATTCGCCCCAACAATTAATCCAGCATATTCCCGCTTTAAGTTTTGCAGTAACTCGATGGGCTAGATTTATATTCTGAGTTAAAACTCCTGCAGCCAAACCGAGGTTAGAATTATTAGCGCGACTAATTACCTCTTCTTCGGTAGTAAAACTTAAAATTGACATGACAGGTCCAAAGATTTCTTCTTTAACTATAGTCATATTGTCACTGCAGTTATCAAAGATAGTTGGTTCAAGGTATGCTCCTGAAGATAGCGCTGGAGAGGTGGGACGTTTGCCGCCATAGATGATTGTTGCACCTTCGGATAAACCAATTTTGATGTAGTTTAGAACACTGTTTAGCTGATTGAAATCAACCAATGGTCCAAAATTGGTGTTGGGGTCTAATGGGTCACCAACTCTAATATGTTGCATTGATTTCAATAATTTTTCAATAAAAGAAGTTTTGATTGATTCATGAATAAAAACCCTGGTACCATTAGTGCAAACTTGGCCTGAACTATAGAAGTTTGCCATCATTGCAACTTTGACCGCCAAATCTAGATCTGTGTCGGGAAAAATAATTAACGGTGATTTACCACCTAACTCCATTGTAATATCTTTTAATGATGAAAGTGCCGCTTGGGACATAACCTTTTTGCCAGTGTTAACTGAGCCAGTAAACGATATTTTTTCTATTTTAGGGCTTGAGCTTAAAATGTGCCCAACGCTAGCTCCGCCTTGCACAACGTTGAAAACACCGTTAGGAACACCTGCTTTAGTAAAAATTTCAGCTAATTTTAATGCCGTAATTGGTGTTAATTGACTTGGTTTAAAAATAAGTGCATTACCCGCTGCTAAAGCTGGAGCAGCTTTCCAACATGCGATTTGTAGTGGATAATTCCATGCTCCTATCCCGGCACAAACGCCAAGTGGCTCTCTGCGGGTATATGCAAATGATGTGCTTCGTAGTGGAATATAAGTTCCTTCTATTGATGCAGCCAGACCAGCGTAGTATTCAATAACATCTGCACCAGTTTGAATATCAACTACAGATGTTTCACTGATCGGTTTGCCAGTATTTAATGATTCTATTTTGGCCAATTCATCATTGCTTTCGCGTAATATTTTAACAGCATTTAATAAAATACGGCATCTTTCTACGGCGGTCATATTCATCCAGATTTTTTGACCTACCTCAGCAGATTCAATGGCTAGTTCAACATCTGCAGGACTAGATTGTGTCAATTCAACTAAAATTTCACCCGTCGCAGGATTCAAAACTTTTATGACTTCAGTACTGGTACCATTTACAAATGCACCATTTATATACATTGATTTTAAATTACTAAACATTATATTCTTCCTTTTGTGTTATGTGCTTCCTTCATGTTGTAAGACATGAAGGAACATTTTGTTCTTTTGCATTCTGAACTGAAGCAAATCATTCAGACATGCAGCACTCCTTGCTAGAACTTAGAAGTTTTAGGCAAACAAAATTATTTGTGGTTACCAGTTAATTTGTTTTTGTGGAATGAAGCAATCTAATAGCTTGCGATATTTAGCTTCCAAAATTTCTTGTGGTGGTAAATCTGGTGTTTTAGAATAAAGATCAGCTTTTTGAAATGCTTTCAATAATGGCAGCATTAACCAATCAAAATCTGAAGCCAGCTCAGTATACGCCATAACTCCATTTTGCGGTGTATGCCATGGATAAAAAGAGTGATAACGTAAAAGGTATAAACCTTCTACGCATATATTACTACCTTGCTTCATTGCTTCATAAATATACTCATCGTGACCCCAAGTCATATCGACCTTATCAAAACCACAATTACGCGGATAATTACCAAAATAACTATTATCTTGCGTATTATAGCGTTTATAATCAGGACATTCAGTATAGTAGCCATTCGCATAAAATACATTTGAAGCGGCAAACGGGGTTGCGACTGGATAAGTATCGCCAACTACTGCCCATTGATTTAAACTACCAAACTGAGGTAGCAACATTACTTTACCCAGATCATGAATAAATCCGACTAAAGGAAACCATGACCAATCTATAATATGGCTATATAGAGACTTCAAAGTATGCTTAGCATACAAATCGCGCCATTTCTCTGGTAGCGCTTCCCAAACAGTTGGCTTAAATAAAACTTTAATTTCTAAGTCATCACGTAACTCGGTATCATTTAGCATGGCAAACTCAAAAATTGACTCTGCCGATTGATAGGCATGAACTACTTGTGGTAAATCGTTATCCGGATCACTTTCATCATGCACTTGCTCTAAAAGATTAAACACTTGATACACATCCATTTTACCATGCGCTAACTGTGAATATTTACGCTTATTTTGCGTAACAAAGTCTACAGTTTGGTTGGTATGCATCTCACGATAAGTTCGCTCCACCCGATCCTGAAATTTAGAATTAGTATAATTACGTAATTCGCCAAAATCATCACGGCATTCAGTTGCAACGGTTTCCATTTGTGCCTCCTAAAGCAAAAATAATTTAAAGTTTATATATTTTTTGACCCAATAAACGTGTCGGGACACCTTTTTCAAGGTCTAGCTCGAGTAAACCACAAGTTGCAGAAATACATACCGTGACAAATAAATATGGATTTATTTTATTCATTCAACATCCTCTCTTAAATAAATTGGTTTAATTGTTACGTGACAACTATTATATAATTTAACTCTCTTTGCTGGAGCTCTCTTCAGTTGATTTTTTATATGGGAATAAAAAGAATAATAATATTCCAAGGGGAATTAGTGTTGCAAAAGCAAAAGCTTTAATTCCACCCATACCATCAAATAAAACCCCAATTATCTTGGCAGAACCGCTATCAAAAATAGCACAAAGCAGCATAATGACACTGGTAATCAAAGCATGCTGTGCTTTAGGTGTGCTGGTTAATAACAATGAAGCCAATGTTGGATAAATCGGACCGATAAAAAACCCAAGTAATGGAATTCCAAAGACAATTAACGGTGCATTAAAAATGCTTTGTACATCTTTACCAACTCCGTGATGAATGTTACTTAAAATCAGCGCGGTTAATACTATTGCGATAACAAGACTAACTGCAAACATTTTGTACCATTTGACATAGCGTAAAATAAAAGTTCCGGCAAAGCGGCCTAGTGCGATACCTATCGCTAAAAAGCTGGCAATCTGAATACTCAAAGCTTCAGGTAACTCCAAAATACCACTATTAAAATATGGCAGCCACGAACCTATTCCCATTTCTAAGGTTTCATATGATGCAAGTAACAAGGCAAAAATTAGAAAGCCACGATTGAGAAGAAACCCAACTCCTTTAAATTGCTCCAGCAGTGGTAACTCTTCCTGCTTTTCGATTTGTGACTCATCGAATTTAGTAAAAAGCCACATGATTAATAAAAGTAGACTAACTCCTGCAAATGCCCAGAATACACGATTCCATTCTTCAGGCATGATATGAATAAAACCCGAATAAAGCCATAAACCAATAATACTTCCGGTGGTATAAAGCGCCTCCATCAGATTAATCAAGCTTGCATGTTCACGATCGCTCTTAGTAACTAGTCCAACTGAACTATAAGCAATAATTTTTACGATTACAAAGACCAGTCCGGAAATAATAATATACGCACGTAACGAATTGATCGTATTAATAAACGGGACAATCAGACAGACTAAAATAAACACAATATAGGTAAGAATTAATGATCTACGAAAACCAACCTTAATTAAAATAGTGAACATAATAAATGAAGCGATAAGCTTGGGGAAATCAGAAAAAAGTTCTAGCGTTCCGGCAGAATTTTGAGTAATATGGTAATAGTTGATTGCCTGCATAACAAAAACTGGCATACCCGTTGAAATAAGACTCAGACCAACAAAAGTCAAAATTATCTTCAGTTTATTACTCATCACACCCCTTAGTCAGATTAAAGATCATAAATTTTAAGATAGTTCAGCGCAATTTTTTCGCTGATTGCAGCCTTATAGCAACCAAATTGGGTTGTCGAATAACCACCTACGACATTCCCCATTCGCATACATTTCACTAAATCCCAGCCATGATAAAAACCATAAACTAGACCTGCCATAAAATTATCACCCGCTCCAGTAGTATCAACAGCCTGGAACTCACATGGCATTGCTACGTGGATGATTTCATCATTTTGATAACTAATGCTCCCAGAGTTACCAATTGTAACAACTGGGTATTTGACATATTTCGCCAAAATCGCAACTGCCACATTAATATCTGTAGCACCCGTTAATTTAAGTGCTTCTTTATCATTGGGAGTAAAAATATCCACGTACTCCAAAATTGGCTTAATTGCATCGAGATTTAGATCGTCACTCCAACCAGTATCATAAACAATCAAGGTTCCTTCCTGAGACAAACGACGCATGGCTTCAGGATATTCTGGTAAGGCAAAGCAAACCCGACAGCCTGAAAAAAATTGGTAAACATCCTGATTCGATAAATATTTTTGATCAATCGGATTGGCAAATGAAATAAAGCTACGATCACCATGCATTGAGATTGCAGTTGTTACCGCAACAGGGCAAATATCATGGTTAGCATATAAATTAGTGAAATTCGTAAAATTCAGATTATTCAATAATTCACGAGCCATTTTACTAGGTAAATCATCAGCTAAAAACGTTCCTAATTTGCTAGCTACATTCAAACGACTTAGCACAATTGGCAAGAGTGCAGCTCCACCACCCAACTGAATATCAAAGCCTATGCTATATATTTCTTCGCCCGGATTGGGTAATCGCTCTAATCCAGCATAAATCAAATCGACAAATAATTTGCTAATTGCCCCAACTTGCATTAATGCCACCCCTCTATATGATGTGCGGATAAATAGTTATCAACTAATTGTTTAGCTATTGAGTATGAATTAACTAAAGGATGCGCCATTAAACCAATAATGGCTTGATCTTTATCTTTATTGAGAATTGCTTTAACTACGCTGCGCTCATAAAATTTAAGCGTCCGAATCAAATTCATCTGCATTTCAGGAATAGTGCCAACTTTGATTGGATGTGCACCATTTTTATCAATAATACAACTTATTTCAACAATATCATTGGCTAACAACCCATCAATCGCGCCAGCATTAGGAATGGATAAAACCATTTCGGTACTTTCTCCAGTTGCAACCGCACGAATAAAGCGCAGCGCAACACCAGCATAGCCGCCATCATCGGCTTCAGCAATAAACTCTTGTAAAGTTGGTGTTTTACGCGTGATAGCGCGTGAAGTCTGAGCTTCCATCGTCATATAACTATTTTCGCGGATTAAATATGCATCCATAAAGATGCGGAATGCCTCATCCATATTATTATCAATATCAAAATCAATCAACTTATTAAGCGTTGCATCATTGATCGCCTGTACACTTTCACCCCGCGTTTGTTTTGCGTTTAAAATTGATTCGAGAGCTTTCTCCCGGTAATAGTAGAAATACAAATATTCATTCAGCAATAAATTTCCGGATAGTTTTGTAATCTCGGTATCAAAAAGCTTCATCTCGGTTTGTTGGTAAAGACGTGGATCATTCACCAAACTATCACTTACATCCTGCCCCTTAATTTTTACTTGATCAAACCACGACAAATGATTCAATCCATAACAGCGCAGACTAATCTCATGTTCTGCTACGCCATATAAATTCTGTAATTGACGAGTAAAGCCACTAGGTGCATCACAAATCCCATAAACATTACTATATCCAGCATCGTGTAACGCTTGGGTCACAATTCCTGAAGGATTGGTAAAATTAAAGATTGGTGCATTAGGTTTTGCATATTGTTTAATTAACGAACAATACTCCAAAAGTGCCGGAACTGAACGCATTGCCATCGCAAAACCGCCTGCTCCAGTAGTTTCTTGCCCAAGCACACCTAAATTTAATGCCACTCGTTCATCAATAACCCGGCTTTTATCTTCACCAACTCGAAGCGTAGTAATTACAAAATCCGCGTCTGTAATTGCCATAACAGCATCAGAAGTAATTTCAAATTTTATGGATGGATTAATTAATGCAGCTATTTTCTGAGCTATTTTGCCAAAAACGTTTAATTTTGCTTCATTGTTATCCATAAAAACTACGTGGGTTATGCCAATTTTATCCGCACCACTAAGTATTGATTTTGCTAAAAAAGGTGATCGTACGCCACCACCACCGAGTACAGTAAGCTTCATTTCCCACTCCAAAATTTGTGACATCTCTCAACACAATATCAATGTTAACGACAACATAAACATGGCAAAATTCTAACATAATGATTTCAATAGCATATGGAATAAGTTGCTGCAGCGCAGTATACTATGCTCTAATATATTCATTAAAGTAAGGTACACTAACTAGCTCAATAGCAATAACATCTACCGATTAAATAAGGTTTGCCGCTTGAAAAAGTAGACATTTTCAGGTATAATGGATAGGATGACCTTTTGATCTTAAATTTAAGAAAGAACTAGCTGATGAAACTAATTACAGTCCAAGATTTGGCAAAAATTGTACAAAAGCATGGATTTGATAACTACATGCAAGATTTAGTTAGCTATTTAAAAGAAGACTTTGTACGTTGGGAACAATTTGATAAATCTCCGCGCTATGTTTCGCACGTTCCAGGTGGTGTGATGGAATTAATGCCAACCGCGGATAAGCAATATTTCTCATATAAATTTGTCAATGGTCATCCGGCTAATCCATTTGATGGTAAACAAACGATTGTTGCAGTTGGACAATTAGCTGAAATTAAATATGGATTTCCGATTTTGCTGTCGGAAATGACTGCCTTAACTGGTTTTAGAACAGCCGCAACGGCGATCGTCGCAACTGAATATTTAGCACGTAAAGATAGCCGCGTTTTAGCAATTATTGGTACTGGTTCACAAAGTGAATTCCAAACTTTAGCGCATAAATTAGTACGTCCAATTACAACCGTTCGCTATTTTGATATTGATCCTGCAGCAATGGACAAATTTGAGAAAAATATGGCAGACAAAGGCTTCAAACTAATCCGTTGCCAAAGCGCAGAAGAAGCATGTGCTGGTGCTGACATTATTACCGTATGTACAGCTTGCAAATTACACGCAATTGTAGTTAAAAATGAATGGATAAAACCAGGGGTTCACATCAATGGCTTAGGTGGTGACAGCCCTGGTAAAACTGAATTAGAAAAATCAATTTTATTCCGTGGTAAAGTAGTTGTAGAATTCACCGAGCAATCAATGGTAGAAGGTGAGATTCAGCAATTAACGCCAGAAGAAGTTAAACAAGTCTTACATGCTGAATTATGGGAATTAATTAATGGTAGCAAAGTTGGACGTGAATCAGATGATGAAGTTACAATTTATGATTCAGTTGGTTTTGCCGTAGAAGATTTCTCGGTATTGCGTTTAACTCATGATTTGGCGCATAAATATGGAATTGGACATGATGTTGATATGATTCCGCCAATTAAAGATCCTAAAAACCTTTACTCAATATTAGGTTAAACTTTTATGACTAAACGAATTAAATTAATTGGAAGCGCAATTGGTAATTGTGGGCGCTTGAATGGCTGTGAGTCTTCTCCTTATCAAATCAGTAACTCCCTCGCCAATACCGAAGGTATTTTATTAGATTCCGATGTGGTTGCCTACTCTGGTGGCAGCCACGATGTTCTGGCCCAACGTGAGTTTTTTATTAAAGTAGCTCATCATGCAGAGTGCGCAATTAGCAAAGGTGCGTTCCCTATTTTTATCGGTGGTGATCACTCGTGTGCAATTGGTAGCTGGAGCGGTGTTGCATATAATTTACAAAAGCAAGATAAAGAGTTAGCCTTGATCTGGATTGATGCTCATATGGATGCTCATCGTCCCGATACCTCAGATACAGGCAATCTACACGGCATGCCAGTTGCCCATCTACTAGGGCATGGACATAAAGAACTCACATCAATTTTGACTGCAATGCCCAAACTTAAGCCGGAAAATATTGTGTATTTTGGGATTCGCTCGTTTGAAAAGCCTGAAGAAGACTTTTTGCAAAGCTTGGGAGTTAAAATATATTATCAACATATGCTCAATAATGAAACTTTTGAAGCAGAGTTTTTGGCTGAATTTAAGCGGCTGGCACAGTTAAGTAGCGGTAATGTAGGAATTAGTTTGGATTTGGATGGGCTTGACCCTACAGAAATCGCAGCAGTTGGTACTCCAGTTGATGATGGAATTGGCAGTGGCGTATTCTTTGATGCAATGAGTAAAATTAACATCAATGATTTGATCGCTTTTGAGATTGCTGAATATAATCCATCATTAGATAGAGACCATAGATCAATGCAATATATGTTGCAATTACTTAAATTATTAGTTTACCGGATACGTTATGATGCAGAATAAAATACAATTAAAACTTCTTGATGACAAAGTCAAAGAGTATCTTCCACAATATGCAACCCAAGGTTCTGCAGGTCTGGATCTGCGCGCATGTTTAGATGCTCCACTTATTTTAAAACCAGGACAAACCGAATTAATTCCTACCGGAATTGCAATTCATATCAAAGATAACCAGCTATGTGGAATGATTCTACCCCGCTCTGGGCTTGGACATAAACATGGAATTGTTTTAGGTAACTTAGTCGGTTTGATTGACTCTGATTATCAGGGACAATTATTTATTTCAATCTGGAACCGTGGACAAAGTGAGTTTATTTTAAATCCATTAGAAAGAATTGCACAACTGGTAATTGTTCCAGTTGTGCAAGTTGGTTTTGAGCTGGTGGATGACTTCACTCAGTCGGATCGTGGTGAGGGTGGCTTTGGCAGTACCGGTAAACACTAAATAGTCCGAGGGGGAGTTATTAGAAATTTATCAATTGTGACAGCTACCCCATCTTGAGTATTTTTGCCCATCCCCCGAAATTGGTGGTTTAGCTATTACTCATCCAATTCTTAATATTATTGTCGCTGAATTTCAATTTGCTCACAATTTGCAAAATTGATTCTACCTCATGATGATTTATTATATATTTGCTATCCCATTTCGGATCTATCTTGTAGCTTAGCTCCGTTTGCATATGAAATAGCCCTGCGTAACTTATGATAGGACTCACCGCAGTTTAATGCTTCTTGAGTATTTTGACGATAAGTAATATCATCAATGTACCTTAGATAGATGTATGCCACGAATAATGTTATCCAACTCCCACAATCCACTTTTAGCTTGATTTTTTCTCTCGTAAGAACAAAGTTTGCTTACTATAGTGCTCTGGGTAGATGATTTAGTTGCCGTTTTATATTAATATTCATCCATGTCAACAGCCACAACTAGTTTTATTAACTGGTCTCTAACTACTTGTGCTGATGAAGTATTTTTTTGATGATTATTAATCTCATTATACAATAAGTTACATATTATTTTATGTTTTAGGATCCTTCTTTGTTTTTTGAATTTTGCAATCATATTAGGTCAAGCCTTAGAATATTCTATTAAAAACGAAATCCATCCATTTTATTATTTACTAAAGTTCCCTTTAATTTAAATAGTTCCGTGATTTATACTTTAGGTGGATTATTATACTTAGCTAGCCTAGCTATTATGGCAACTATTAGTGCAGAAACTAGTAAAGTTAAATGCAGAACAATTTGTAACCATATTGCGCCTGCTGGTGAATCAGTTACATTAATTAAAGCCTTCAGAATTTCAATTGAAGATATTGTTACAATTGTTAATGAAATCCTTAATTTGAGTGCTGATGTAGTAATTCCGGTAAGCCACTCTGGTTTATCTACATGATCTTGAATACGCATTTTGCTGACAAATATTTCATATCCACCGAATAGAACCATTAAAATTAAATTGACTACCATAACCATATCTATTAGGTTTAATGTTTCCAGTATCAAATGTTTGTCATCTAGTTTTAACGTTTCGACAGTTAATGAGCTTATTATACTGATAAATCTTAAGCAATAGACAAAAATTAGCAGAACTAAACTAACATAAACAGGAACTAGAGCCCAACGACTGAAAAAAATAACTTGCCCTAGAAGTATTTTCAGCCGCTCTACACTAAGATAAACTATTTTCATAATCGCTATTTTTTTCAGCTGTAGTGAGGATTGCTTCAATTTCATAGTAATTATATTCCCTTGCTACTGTTATAGGTGATAGATGTTGATTATTTTTAACATGAATATCAATACTTTCCATTTTCAATAATTCTTTCACGATTAAGATAATGCCGTAATGATTATTCTTGCATAATTGGTGGAGGGGTGTATCTCCAGCATTATTTTTGATATTTACATTAATATTTGGGTGAAGTAATAATATTTTGTAACTGCTCGCCCAGTAAAATATATTAAAAAAAGTTAAAAAATAGCTTGACAGGTTTTTTAGTGTTACTCCAT
>JAIEPY010000101.1 GCA_019748155.1 Burkholderiales bacterium
AATTTGGGTTTAAAAGTCCAAATGAGATGGTAGCTCAAGAGATTGCCTCTTGGTGCACCTGATTTCTGCGGATGCATGTTACAATGCTGGCAAATTTTCTTCAAAAGCTTGGTTAGATGATGAGTATTTGTTTGGATTTATTTAATATATTAGGTCGTGACTATGCATGATTTAGAAATCTATTTTTTATTAATTGGTGTAATTATTTTGGTAAGTTTTTTAGCAAATAAAACCAAAATTGCCTTACCTATTTTATTAATGATAACCGGATTGTTTATTGGATTTTGCTCCAATAAAGCCTTGGTTAGCGTTAGTCCTGAAATGGTATTCTTGATTTTTTTACCACCATTATTATTTGAAGCCGCATTCAATGTCTCATGGCATGAGTTCAAAGCCTTTCGTAAACCTATATTTTTCCTAGCCATTGGCTTGGTTATCTTTACTGCTTTGTGTGTAGCACTTACAGTTCATCTGCTTATTCCTGAGTTTTCTCTACTCACTGGGTTGTTATTGGGTGCAATTGTGGCGCCATCTGATGCAGTTGCGGCTACCAGCGTTACTAAAAATCTTCCAGTCCCGAAACGTGTAACGACAATTTTAGAGGGAGAAAGCTTAGTAAATGATGCCTCATCTCTGATTTTGTATCAATTCGCGCTTTTAGCAGTAACTAGCGGTAAATTGACTTGGGTTAATCTGCCACTCAATTTTATTGTCATGTCAGGTGGCGGTGTATTGCTTGGCTTGTGTGCATCATTTCTTTTTATTTATCTGCTTAAGAAACTAAATGAAGCAACGATAGCTACAATCATATCACTGCTTTTGCCAATAATTATCTATATTATAGCTGAGAAATTACATATTTCAGGTGTACTTGCGGTTGTTAGCTGTGGCCTGCATTTGTCTTGGTATGCCTCAGAAGTAACTTCATTTCAAATGCGTTTTAAAATGAAAGAATTTTGGGAGGTTTTGATTTTTGTACTTAATGGTATAATTTTTATTTTACTTGGATTGCAATTGCCGGAGTTAACCAAGCAGTTTGATAGCCAACAATTATGGCACTTAATTGGCAATGGACTCATTATTAGTTTGGTTGTGATTATCGCACGGATAGTATGGGTATTTCCAGTCTCGTATATAAATGTCTCATTGCATAATAGGTATAATCAAGAAAAAATTGTGCTTGGATCTAATTTTAATAAACACTTATTTGTAATTGCCTGGTCTGGAATGCGCGGGATGGTTTCATTAGCAATTGCAATGGCATTACCTCTAACCTTGCTTGATGGTACTATCTTACCGATGCGCAATGAAATAGTTTTATTAGCATTTGTGGTAATAAGCATAACTTTGATTTTGCATGGGCTTACTTTACCTCTGGTAATTAGAAAACTAAAACTTGCGCCTGAGAATGAGGAATTAGCGGAGCTTGAGCGTAAATTACGCCAACAGATTTTTATTGATAGTTTGGAGTATCTCGACAATGAGTTGATTAATCACTATCCATCCGCCATAATTGATGAGGTTAAGCAAAAAATTGTCGATGAACTTAATTATCATGTGACTGATGAACCAATAAGCAAGGATTATATAGCGCAGAGACTAAGAGCAGTTGATGACTTGATTGCCTTTCAGCGCAAGTTATTACGTGATTTACACCGCAATTATAATTATGGAAGTACTGATATTATTCGTAAAATCGAGACTGATATTGACGTACATAGCCTTTTGATTCATTCCAAATTAGGTGGTAATTCAGGACATAATGCACATTAATTACTTAACCATTTTTAATAGCGTTACGTTGTCATAATTTTGTCGGAAGGTATATAAAAACTCAGGGGATAGCCCTGAGTTATTTTCTAATTTTGTGGCAATCTCGCGATTCCCAAATCAGTTAATTGCTTATCATCTACTTCATTGGGAGCACTAGTAAGTAAACACTGCCCTTTGGTAGTTTTAGGGAATGCAATCACATCGCGGATTGATTCAGCTTTACACATCATTGAGGCAATCCGATCTAAACCAAACGCAATACCACCATGTGGCGGTGCACCAAATTGTAAATTATCAAGTAAGAAACCAAATTTATTCTGAGCTTCTTTTTTACTGATTTTTAGTGCATCAAACACTTTCGATTGAATGTCTGAACGATAAATCCGGATTGAACCGCCACCCAGTTCCCAGCCATTTAGGACAATATCGTAGGCTTTAGCCAGGCATTCGGCAGGATTAGTGGTTAATTTGTCAATATGCTCATCTTTCGGTGAAGTAAACGGATGGTGACAAGCAACGTAGCGATCTGCTTCGTCATCATATTCAAACATTGGGAAATCAACCACCCACAAAGGTTTCCACTCACCAACCGCCAACCCTTTTTCATGGCCGATTTTCAGGCGTAATGCACCCATTGCTTCATTGACAACTTTAGCTTTATCGGCGCCGAAGAGAATAATTTCGCCATTTTGAGCATTCGTGGCATTAACGATAATTTTCAAATCCTCAGCTGACAAGAATTTAACTACTGGAGATTGTAAACCTTCTTCATTTAGTTTGCTGACATCATTAACTTTGATATAAGCTAAACCTTTTGCACCATAAATACCCACAAATTTGGTTAATTCATCAATTTCTTTGCGTGATAACGTAACTGAACTCGGTAGTTTTAGCGCGACAATCCGACCATCAGCACGATTAGCAGCATCATTGAAGACCTTAAAACCACAGTTTTTAAGTTGTGCAGTTAAATCAACAAACTTTAAATTTTCTAAGCGTAAATCAGGTTTATCTGAGCCATAATAATACATTGCATCGGCATAAGTCATTACTGGAAATTCGGGTAATTCAACATTTAATACATTTTTAAATGCTTGGCGAATTAGCCGCTCAGCCATCTCGCGAATTTCTAGTTCGCTTAAAAACGAAGTTTCAATATCGACCTGGGTAAATTCAGGTTGTCGATCTGCACGTAAATCTTCATCACGGAAACAACGCACGATTTGATAGTATTTATCAAAACCAGCAACCATTAGTAATTGTTTAAATAGCTGGGGTGATTGAGGGAGGGCATAAAATTCACCCTTATGTACCCGTGATGGCACTAAGAAATCCCGCGCACCCTCTGGCGTTGACCGAGTAAGAAAGGGTGTTTCAATATCCAAAAAGCCTTCATCATTTAAGAAACAACGAATTTCATGGCTAAGTTTGGTACGTAACATAATGTTGTTGCGCATTTTTTGCCCGCGCAAATCAATAATCCGATGTGCCATGCGATTCATCTCGCTAACGCTCTCATCATCAACCAAAATTGGCGTAGGAATTGCGGTATTTAAAATTATAATGCTGCTTGCCAGTACTTCGATATTACCAGTTTTTAGGTCTTTATTTGGATTAGGGCGCGAGCGGACTGTTCCCGTTACTTCTACGACATATTCGTGTTTTAACTCGTTGGCATCACTAAAGCAGCTACTATCAGGCTCTGCTACAACTTGTAATAATCCCTCGCGGTCGCGAAGATCAAAAAAGATTAAACCACCTAGATCACGGCGACGATGTACCCAGCCTTTAACTGTAACTTGCTGGTTAAGATAATCATCGGTGATTAGTCCACAATAATTAGTTCTTTGCATTAAATTAAATTCCTTGTTATATTCTGTTGTCGATTGTGTCGTGCATATGATTTTTTTATTTATACTTGAAATATTTGATTCTGAGTATATACTCATAGTATTTAATTTTTGGACGCGAAGGATTGATAAAAAAAGATGACGCAGTGTAGCTAGAGCTACATAAGGAGTCTTTTTTAAAATCCGACAAAGTCCAAGATTCAAAGACGAAGAGTATCGTGTTGCATTTTAACAATAAGGTAGATATTTTATCATGTTATTGTGTGCTAAATTTTAGGTATTTCCAAAAGTAGTAAGGGATGAAAATCAGCGTTAAGTGGAAAGAAGAGAAGACAGCCCGTCCACCACGTGGTGAGTAGAGCTAGATTACGCCCAGAGATTTTCGCTGGGTTTTTTTATGCCTTGTATTCCATATTTACAGTAGATATGTTACACTAATGCCCTTATCTTTCGCATCCGTAGCTCAGTTGGATAGAGTGTCAGTTTCCGAAACTGAAGGTCACAGGTTCGATCCCTGTCGGGTGCACCACAAAATCATTATTTTAGCAATTTATTTTATTTAGTTGCCTTTAGTTTTGTTTAGCTTGTCAATGTCATAATTATGACGAGCTTTCATCGTCTTCAAAGTTATCAGTAATTTTTTTTGAGTCATCTTTGATGAATTAAATATATTGACTACAAACCAATGCCAGCACCATTGTAACGTAGCCAATCCTTACGTTTTTGATAGTCTGGCATGATTTTATCTACTTCATTCCAAAATTCAGCTGAGTGATTTGGATGCTTAATGTGAGCCAGTTCATGAACTACTATATAATCTAAAACATCTATCGGCGTTAACATGCATTTCCAATGAAAACAAAGATTATTGGTTTTACGTGAATAAGATCCCCAACGATTTTGTAACTCCATAACCTGAATATTTTTAAACTTTACACCCATTTGTGATTGATAGAGCTTAACTCGTTCAGTAATCTTTACCAATCCTTTACACCGATAATAGTCTTTAAATACTAGCTGAGAGCTTTGCCGATCCTTTTCGCGCAATGAAAAATAACCATTTGATAATTTTAACGCAACATTTTGCGAATCTACAAACTTTAAACGATAGTTGCGCCCCAGATATAGATAACTTTCACCACTAACCAGTTCACGGACTTTTTGAGTTGCTTTTAATTCAGAAATCTCAGCTAGTTTACGATAAATCTGCAGTTTTTTAGAGTTTATAACCGCATTGATTTCGGCATCAGTTTTATTTTCTGGTGCTAAAACAGTTATTTCGCCAGTTGGTTCTACGTAAATACTTAAGGTTTTACGACGACTTCTTTTGATGATGTAAGATAGATTATTTAATCTCATATTTAGCTACTTCATGTTTTTTATGTTTTGCTAGATCGACAATCTCGTTTGCGAGATAATCAGAGTTTTCAATAAGTTCATCAATATCACTAAAAAGGAAGGAATCAGCAATTCTTCTTTTTATTTTATTAATTTCAAACGGTCTATTCCAAAAGTCAATGATTATGATAGACCTTTGTAGGTCAATTAAAATTGACTTGGTTATTTCAGTTAATATTTGCTTCAATGGTTCAATGGATGTTATTTTAGCTCTTTGAACAATAAAATCAAAGAATATTGCTTCTAATTCATTTAAGCCGTATTGATTATCTTTACGTCCTTGTTTAACTTCATTGGTAGCAAATAGCTGTAATTCTTCGGCTAACTTCTCCCAATCTTCACGATGTCTTTTAAGTATTTCCTCAAGCTTTTCATAGAGTTTTGAATAAAGCGCTGGATCATTTTCCATGTTTACTTTGATATGTTTGCGAATGGCATGTTCCATTTCAGATGCTACTGATTTCTTGGATGCGTCGCTTTTATTTAATTCTTTGATGAAGTTTGGCGAAAATAGCTCAGTTGGTGGAATTTTGGGATTTATACCAATGCTAATTAAATGCTTATTTATCAGCAATTTAATTTTTTGACCAACATTAGCAATATTTAAACTATCATCTTTATAGCGTTGTCGCATAGCAAATAATATATCACTTAAATGCTTCGCTGGTATTTTATATACTTCTGCTGCTTTATTTGGCAACACAATATCCATGCTTTGTAAAAAATGCTGCAAATACACCTCAAAATTGGCTCTAAACTCAATGTCTTCGGCTAAATCAACGCATTTTTCTAAAGTTAATCTTCTGGTTGGTATGTCAATAAGTGTTTGATTTAAGTAAGCTTCTATTTCAATTATTTTATTTTCACTAAATAGCTGGATAATTCGTCGATAGCGATGTTCTAAAATTGGGATTTCCGAATTAATATCTTTAAAGCTTTGCATTACTTCATTTGCATCATCTTGGCTATAGATGCTTAAAGCCTCTTTTAAGTTCCCAGGATTTGCACAATAATCAACGATATAACCGCGTGATTTACCTTTAGCGGTACGATTAACCCGCGCAATTGCTTGTAATAAATTATGTTCTTTGAGTCTTGTATCAATATACATAATTTGCTCAATTGGTGCATCAAAACCAGTTAAAAGCATATCGCATACAACTAAGAAAGAACAACTTGAAATTGGTTTAGCGTAGTCCGTTTTAATTAAGAATCCATCAACTGCTTTATTTTTTCTCGCCAAGTTACGAGCATTGGTAATAATGGCATCTTCATTTGTTCCTTGTGAAGAAACAACAGCTTCGGCAGTGATAAACTCCAGTAGCTTGATTAAATCTGTGTCTGGTTGTGGTTTAACCGCTTCTAAAGCGATCCTAGCTTGTAGTGCTGCCATGATAGCATGCTTATAACGAACTGCGGCAATAACTGAATTAGCTACTACTTGCGCTTTGAATCCATTCGGCAAAATATTATCTATATAGTGATTGACTAAGTCATTGGCAACATTATTAACGTGCTCAGGTGCATCCAACATATCTTTAGATGTTCCATATTTTTGACGGACTGCTGCTTGTTCTTCTGGTGAATACCCCTGAAGTAGGGTATTTAGTTTTTCTTCAAAAAGCATTTTGTCATAAATAGCACTATCAGCAGATCTGCCTTCATAGATGATTTGCAAAGTTGCTCCATCATCTACGGCATCCTGAAGCTTATATTTATCGATATAGCTGCCAAAGCGTTCAACGGTCTTAGTATTGTGCCGTTCGGTTATTAATGGTGTACCAGTAAAGGCAATGCGGGTGGCATTAGGAAACGCGGTAAATAAATTGTCGCCCATTTCACTACCTTGAGTGCGGTGAGCTTCATCAATAAGCACCAAAATATTTTCAGATGGATTAATTTCTCTAAATATGCGATAGAGATTAACATTTTCAAGTTGTTTATCTATTCGAGTGCTAACTTTATGTTGAGACTCTTGGAATTTATGGATCATGACCATCACTATATTGGATGAAGGAGTAGCTAACTTTTCTCGTAATTGATTATTATTTTCAACATAATCAATTTTTTCATTGGTTAATAATGCGGTTTCACCTAATTGTTCCTCTAAATCAATGCGATCGTTAACCAATAATACTTTGAATGCTTTCAGTGCTTCAACTGTACGCAGCTTACGAATGAGCATAACCATCGTTAAACTCTTGCCTGAGCCTTGGGTATGCCAGATAACTCCTGAGCGCTCTAATGGCGTAACTCCTGTGGCTAAGCGTTGAATGATTTTACCGACTGCACGATATTGTTGATAACGAGGTACTTTTTTTATCGTTATGCCACTTTTGCTAGTTTCAAATAAAGTAAAGCTACGTAAAATATCCAATAAGTTAGCTGGTGCTAACATACCGCAAATTAGCTTATCTTGTGAGGATAAGTTAGATAATTCGACGCCGAGAGGTAAATTTTCACGGGGAAATACATCTTTCCACTCAAAATAAAATTCTTCATCAGATGTTATAGTGCCATATTTGGCAATATTGGCATAAGTAGCGATACTAAAGACATTAAACCAGAATAAACGTTCTTCACCTTCACGCAACCCTGCTAATTTAGTTGCTTCACGTTGATTACTATAGCGTCGGATTTGAGTAACTGCTTCATGGATTGGATTAGCAACATCAAAGTCTTTACATTCAATGACAACTAATGGCATACCATTTACAAATAGAACGATATCAGGAATAATAAAGCTTTTATCTGTACCGATGGTATCAATTCTAAATTGATTAATTGCAATAAAACTATTGGCGCTAATATTATCAAAATCAATCAGCTTTACTTTAACAAATTGCTCACCAGTTAGCTCATTGGAATCAACTACAATAGTTTTTTTAGCTAACAGTTCATGAATAGCTATATTGGCGGCTAATAAATTAGAATATGGCTCAGCCAGTAAATCATCATAGATTTGAACTAATTGCTTATCAGTTAACCATTCTTGACCATCTTTAGTAAGGTTAATTTTACGCACGGACTTAATAAACTCATCACGCAAAACAATCTCGCGAAAGTTTGAACGTAAGCTAAGAGTTGCATCTTGCGGTATAGTATTACAGCCTTGATCAATTATTTGCCAACCGAGTGACTGCAAGCGATTTAGAAATGGTTTTTCTACATTTTGATACTCTGACATATTATCCCGCTCTATGACTGTTGATCCTGTTGAATTATTTCTTCAATTTTAGTAAATATCAAAGAAAAATGTTCTTTATTAAATTTGTTCAAAAATTCACCATTCAAAATATGATTCGCAAATATTTCTTTTGAATGTGCAGGTGGTGACTCTTTGCCTTTATTTAAGGTTTTATGTAAGTTGTCTTCGAAAATCTTTTTATCGAACTCATCTTCAGCTCTTGGTGTTTCGGAAATTTCATAAATTTGTTCACTCTTTTTAGTGACTGGGTTTTTAATGTTAATTTCCCGGTATTCGTTATCAAAGTATAATCTAGAACCTGTAGATAATTGCGTTTTAATTTCTTCATCAGTGTAATAAAACTCTATAGAGATATTTTTATATTGAGTTCTATGTTGGGGTTCAGGAAGGCAGAAAGCAAAAACTTTATTACTGATATTTGTTATATTTGGATATTTTTGTATTACGGCTGGTTCATCTCTGTCAAAAATTCCTATAATGATTTTATTAGAGTTCATTGTTTTTGCTGATTTTAGTAGTATTTCCAGTCCGCTGCTCCCTTTATCAATTGAATCTTCATATTCAAGAAAGTCAATATCCAAAGAGGTAAAATGACCTTCTGATTTGAATCTAATTAATGCTGCTTTGAGGTGCTTCCAGTCAGTTTTACCTTCAGTAATTATTAATGGTTTCTGCATTTCAGACATTTTTGATGTTAATTGTCTAAGCTCATTTTTATATTCTACAGCTATAGAGTCAAATACATTAAATGCTGTATCAAATTCGCTAAATTCACTAAAGTTCGTTAATTTAGTGCATTCCGGCATATTAACCATTAAAACGTCATCACCAAATACATCGTGCATACCCTTTAAGAAAAAAGGTGAGTGGCTTGAGATAATAAATTGTACTTTAGGGAATAGTTTTATCAAGTTTGGCAAAACATCTTTTTGTAGTTTAATATGTAAATGTAAGTCAATCTCATCAATTAAAACTATACCTTCAATTTTAGATAAATCAATGCTTTTATTAACGTCATTAATGTCTGATGCTTGAATAATACTACAAAAGATGCTTAACAATGTAGATTGTCCAGCTGAGAGAGATTCTAAACTAGGTACAATAATATTTCTATTAACATCTTGTATAGAAATACGGTTATTACCCTCACTTCTGATACCTAGTTTTATTGTTACCTGTTGTTCCAATATAGCTGAGAGAATTTGTTCAATATTGTTTTTGCTTTGCTTCAACATTTTAATATGCTGTATCGGTCTCTGATCTGAATAGTGTGCGCTACCAGTTGGCTCGATTATTGTTAATTCTGCTCTAGAGTCTAAAACTATATCTTTAATCCATATTTTAATGTTTTTAAGATTATCTCGTATAAGAATTTTTTTCCCTAAGTTATTATCGTAAATTTCTCTATCATCAAAATTTTCAGTGATAAAATTATCTGTCATCCAATGAGGATATTCAAATCTATCGGAAGGGAAATATAAATAGGTATTTTGTTGTATATGATTTTGTATGAGACTTTCAGTGTTAAGACGGTGAGTATTGCTTAGTTTAATGTTTTTATGTTCAGTAAAACCCTCAGTGAAAGGATTAGATTCGTTAGTATATTCTTTGTATTGTTGCAATGTTAGAATTCCAGACTTATTTATATACTGTATATCATTAGTATATTTAAGATAGCATAATCCATAGCTTGTTTCTAGTTTTTGATTTATTCCACCACTCATTTTAAAATATGAATAACCTGCACCATTTTGGGGTAATACATCATCAAACCCAGAAGACTTTGCAATTTCAAAAAATGAATCAGCAATACTAGATAGTAATGTGGTTTTACCAGAGCCATTTTTGCCAACCAAAATTATCGGTTTAGGATTTTCATCATGATTTAACAAGTCAAATTTATCTAATTCAAATCTATCAATAGCACCAAAATTATGAATAATTAATTTTTCTATATACATGGTTTACTTTGCTTCTAATAAAAATTTACGGGAAATGACAAGTGATATAAAAAAGAGTAATTTAGAGAATGATAGGCTAATACTACTTAATGGAATAGCACCATGCATTAAATCATTTCTTAAATTGAAACCTGCTTGAGTTTCACTTGAGTTACTAAATAATGTTTTTAACAAACAAATCTCATGATTTTCAAATCCCAGTTGACTCATTTCATCCAAATTATTTACTATATCAGTCATATATCTTGAGTGACGTGAAAATTCTCCATTTCGTCTTGGGGTAGATGCAACCAGCCCTACGTTATTAATATTCTGTTGAAAACAGAACTCTAAATTTGGAACGAATAAAAACATCGCAGTATAAATTAAATCTAGCTCATTTGAAGTGAACATTTTAGTGACTATTAATGTTTCTTCTTTTCTATGTTCAAAAAATGAATTTTGCTTTATTAACCCAAGAATCAATTCCCTAATTTGTTGATCTTTTTGAATTTCGCTATTTAGTGCATTAAACAGAATATTTGAAATATTTAATAATGTATTAAAATAACAAAAAATAATATGTTGTTTTTGTGCTTCTATTCCCACTAGTTGTTTATCAATAACTCCTAGCTTAAACCACGTATCACCAAAGCCTAGTAGGTCGATAACACCTCTATCTGGCAATATCTCAGGTTTGAGATCTTGTGTTGTAGAGTCAAAATAAGTAGCATAGCTTGAAGACATAGTGTTATTAAACTCTGATAATAAATAACAAATTTTCTCAATTGGAGATTGTTTTTTAGTTAATTCAGTGTTTATATCTTCTTGGTATTTTTCAAGTATATTAGTCATTTCACAATTGTTTTCTTTTATGATATCACCAAAGTCTATAGAGTTTTTAGAAATGTGGTTAAACCAGTGTTTTTGGCATTCAGCAATATCCTTTTCAAGCTCTGCTTTGAACTCAATTAGCCCTGTATTTGTATTTGGCAGCTTGTTAGTTATGGTTTTTATAATCTGATATGCATCAGGATTATTACCTACTAAATCTGCTTTTATTAATCTTAGATGGTCAAGGGTTATATTAAATAGGTTGGGGTATGTCTTAATTAAGATAGATAAAAAGAATTTATCTAGAGCTAATAACTCATTATCAAAATTACTAATAAGTGGATGTAATAATTGATTAATTTTATCTTTATATTGTCTATCGGTTAATAAGGCTGCTTGGCAACAGTTTAAATAACAAATTTTATTTGTACTATACAGTTTTGAAATACAGTTATTTAACTGAGATATTGTTGGTTTTTCCAATTGATTAAAATACTTATGTTTAAATAGACTTATTAGTCCTGTAATTAATTCATAACATGAACCTTCATAGATTTCATTGTCTAATGTAAAACCTATAAAATAATTAACTGAAACTTTAAATACTTCAATTGATTCTCTTGTTTTGCTTTTATCACATAATACAAAAAACGATTTAAAGTAATATATTTTGGCAAGTAGAAGCTTATTCTGAATTGATGGGATATGTTGTTCAATATTTATAAATTCTGCCATTGCCATTATTTCTAATAGTTTTTGATATCCGTTCTCATTTGATTCTGATTTATACGTTTTAAATAGATTTAAACATGTGTATATTTGAAATATATCAAAATAGTTAGTGCTTTCTAATTGATAAATACTACTCTCAAGAAAATCTTGATATCCAATATAAGTCTCGGTATTAAATAATTGAAGTATTTTTTGTTCACTCATAGATCACCATTGAGCAATTTAGACATTAAACCTTTTTTTATGTTTTCCAGTTGTACTAAAGATAATTTTTCTTTACTTATTAGTGAGTCTACAGTATTTATATGCGCTGACACCTTTATTTGTTCATTTATTAATGGTATTCCAAGGCTAATTTTTAAAATATCTGAACTAGGTAAATTGCCTAATGTTCCTTGCCGTACATAACTATTAACTTGCTTGATTGCACTGTCGGTATTCATGTAATATTTAATGAAAAGTACATCAACATCGTTATTAAATCTACATCGCACAGTATAAGCACTTGGAATATAATTTTCATGTTGTATTGGTGGACAAAAAACAGTTGTTAATCCACAGTCCGCAGTAGTGACAATTAGCACATCTTTTTCAATAAGTTTATTGGCATTAATTATTAAATTAGATAACTTTGCTTTAGGCGCTTGATTGTATAAAATTTCACCATTTTTAGTAATGTCTGTTCCTCTTATTGTCTTTACGTTGCCTGAGTTAGAGTAGTCATTTGCATTAAATCTAGGACCATATTTATTACTTACTATTTTATTACCAAAATTAATAAACTTCCAATCTTTGGGGATTAAGCCTAATGGTGATGGTTTGTATAATTCTGGGGCTTGTTCTGGTATTGGGCGGAGCTTGCCTGTGGTTAAATCAATGCCACGGGTAAATAGATCATACAACATACCTTGCTTGATGAATTGATATTTAGCTATTATTGCTTCAGTTTTCTCAATCTGTCCGTCCACAGTAGATAATATTTTGGCTATTCGCTTTTGTGTTGGTAAGTCAGGAACATATATTTCAAAATTAGATACAATATTTGTATTTAGATTTACTTGTGTTCCGGGCTGTCCTTGAGCAATTAGTTTTTCTTCAGAGTATTGCAATGAATAGTACAGAAACTCGGTATCTATTCCATTTAAATCATATAATTGAACAAATCCATCGTGAATACACGCGCTCATGTTAATTATAATAGGTTTTCCAATTGTTCCGCAAATTGACATTATTAAATCACCATGATTTACGCGAACACTTAATGACTCACCAAGTCTAGAGACATATTGGTCAGTTTTTGTGAGGAACTTTTTTGATGATGTTACGTCTGATATTCTTATCCAACCAACTTTACCACCAAAGTATTTAGGATCACTAATTGGTCTAGGAGATGCGCCTCTTCTTACTTTTGCGTATTTCCCGATAATTGATCTACTCATCATTAACCTCACCAATCCGCTGTTTAGCTTCAATTAACTCTTTTTGCAGTTCCTGCGCTAGTTGTTCTTCAGTAGGTAAATATAGCTGATACTTGCTTGCAAAAATTTGCTGATTATTTTCACTAAGCATATATTTCACCATTGTATCGCTTTTCTCGGTGCATAGCACAAGCCCAATAGTAGGATTATCATGTTCGTCGCGTATTTCGCGGTCAAAGTAATTTACATATAGTAGCATTTGCCCAATGTCAGCATGAGTAAGCTTACGCACTTTGAGATCTATTACTACATAACATTTTAATTTAACATGATAGAATACCAAATCAGCATAATAGTTATCACCATCTAACGTTAAACGCTTTTGGCGGGCGATAAATGCAAATCCACTACCAAGTTCCAATAAAAAATGATGTAAATTATCAATTAATGCTTGTTCAAGCTCTGATTCTACTAAGGTGTGCGATTCTGGTAGATTAAGGAACTCTAAAACTACAGGCTCTTTTAGTGCATCTTCTGGCTTAGCTATTATCTGTCCTTTAGTCGCTAATTGTAATAATCCTTGTTTGTCTTTGCTTTTGGCTAGTCTATCAAAGAGTAGGCTATTAATTTGGCGCTCTAGTTCCCGACCATTCCAGTTATTTTTTACGGCTTCGATTTCGTAGAATGAGCGTGCTTCTGGACGATCTATTCGCATTAATGCACGGTAATGTGTCCAGCTAAGGTTTAGATTAAAAGAGTCTATCAATTCGCCACGCACTGCGTGGCGAATTGATATGGCTGAATAAGTTTTATAGAATTGACGAATATCTTTAAGCGTAGTAACACTAAATCCCTTACCATATTTAAGCGTTAATTTTTTAGATAGCGCTTGCAGTAATTGTTTGCCATATTGAGCTCGCTGTTGTCCTTGTTGTTCTTCTTCAACAATATCATGCCCAATTAGCCAATAAGCTTGCACCATTTCGTGATCAACACTGCGCACAATATTATTTCTAGCACTATCAATATATTTAGTTACTTTTTGAAATAATTTATCAATCTGTAATACTGGAGCGGCATTATTCGTCATAGCCAAGTTCCTTTAAGAACTGATCAAGAACTAATTTCTCGGTATTTCGTTCCACTTCCAACTGTTTTATGGTTACGCTATATTTGGTATAAAGATTTTCAATAGCAGCAATAAATGATTGTAAATATTGTTTCAAATATGCATTATATGTGCTGTAAAGTGTTTGTTCCCAACGGTTCAATATTAAGTTTTTAGCTTGTTCTGGTTCAATTTGCTGTCGTGCCTGTTCAACTAATTCGGTTTTACGCTCTTCTAAGGCTTTGGTTTCTTTTTTAAGTTGTTTTAATTCTTCAACAAACTTATCATGCCGCTGAACTTGCTGGTTTAATTCTTGATTGTGTTTATTCGCTTTTAGCTGGGCTTTGAGTTCTTTATGTAGCGCTTTTGGTAATATGCCATTTTCACTATTTTCATGATCAAAATCTTCTTCCTCGGCTTCATCAAATAATGCTTGGAGTTCAAGCATACGGTTTTGATCCTGCTCATGTTGTGCTAATAACTCAGGGTATTGAGCTTGTAATATTTCATCATCTGGGATAAGGCTTGCACTAAAACCACTAGCTGCAACCGATTTAAGATCACTCAGAATAACATCGTTATTCCAAAAGTTAGCTAATGCACCACGAATTTTAAATAGATCTAGTATATTCAATGAGCTCAGCTCTTGACTAATACTGGCTTGTAGGGTAGCATATAATTCAAAAACCATTTTCTGGTTATTAATCGCTTGGATTGTTGGTAAATTAGTTTGCCACCACTTGGTTAATTTTTGATTATATAGTTCATGAAGTTTTGTTACGCCACTACTATTTTCAATTAATGGCTTAATCTCTTCCTTACTAGTAATATCTGCTTGAAATTGTACGTAATCTACTAAATAGTCGGTAAATAATAATCCTCTGCAACCGGTATAGTTATCAAAATAACTGTTTAGTAAGTTTATTTCGGCTAAAGGTATTCCACCATTTAAATGAGCTCTTACATCTTGTGGTTCGGCATCTGGTGAGTTATCGACATAACGGCGAATATTTAGATTATATTCTTCTTTTTTAATGTCTTCAATACTAACTAGCTTGGAGTATTTCTCAACTGTTAGTCGTTGTTTATAAACATTCGAGATTTTTTCAATATCTTCAGGGCGGAGTTTATTTTGATTTTTACCTTCTTTATACTCACGGTCAGAGTTAATAAATAACACCTGCTTACGCTCAGACGTTTTATTTTTATTAATTACTAACACACAGGCAGGAATTCCAGTTCCATAAAATAGACCACTTGGCAAGCCGATAACAGCATCAAGTAAACCATTTTGTAATAACCATATCCGAGCTTCTTTTTCTTGTCCACCACGAAAGAGTACACCATGCGGCATAATTACTGCCATTTTGCCATTATTTTTTAAAACGCTAAGCATGTGCTGAACAAACATAAAGTCAGCTTTTTTCCCTGATTCAGGCATAAACACATGAAAGCGTTCTTTGTGCTGCATTTCTTTTAATGCGTAATTTTGAGAGAATGGGGGATTGGCTATCACTCGGTCAAATGTTTTTAAGCTTCCGTCAGCATTAAGATGCTTAGGTTCTTTAATAGTATCGCCATTTTCAATAAACGCATTTTGAATACCATGCAACAGCATATTCATACGGCATAAAACCCATGTACTACCGCTATCCTCTTGTCCATATAATGACAAATTACGTGGATCACCACCTGTCTGTGTTACATGCTTCTGTGCTTGGATTAACATACCACCAGATCCAACTGTTGGATCATAAATACTCATACCTTCAGTGGGTTCAATCAAATTAGTTAATAGATTTACCACTTCAGTTGGTGTATAGAATTCACCACCTTTTTTCCCCGCACTATCCGCGAAGTATTTAATCAAATATTCATAAGCGGCACCCATTAGATCAGGAAATTCAAAATCTTCATCATGAAGGGGTATTTTTTCAAAATGTTGAATGAACTCAACTAATTTTTCATCAGGAATCGAGGTTTTACCGATTTTGCGGTTATAGTTAATTGCTCTTAAAACATCCTGCAGTGTATCAGGGTTTAATTCTTCAAGCTCAGCAAGAGCTTTATTTAGTTCACTACCAACATCACTTTTAAGGTGGCGGATATTTTTCCACCGCGCTCGCTCAGGTACAAAGAAATCATAATTATTAGAGCGCTCAAGTTGTTTTTCGATTAATTCATGTGGTAAATTTTTTGCTGCATAATTTTGGCGTAATGTTTGCTGATCACTATCGAATTTATCACTTAGGCGCTTTAAAAATAGCATGCCAAAGATAAATTCTTTATATTCTGATGCTTCCATTTTGCCACGTAAAATATCGCAGGCTTGCAGTAGTAATGATTCAAGTTTTGCTAAGGTTAACTTTTGTTGCATATAGGTACTATTTAACTTATTAAGATTAATCCATAATTTTACCATGCTACGGATGCACCAACTGTATTATAGATGCTGCAGTCGCTTGGCTTAATAGACCTTTCATCTTCAATCGCGACCTTGTTGACATCGGGATTGATGCAGGTGTAATCAGGGGTTTTTCACTAACCTAAACTGAAGGACTGGTTTTACATAATGATGCAATTGTACTGCGATAAGACAGAGCAGAACAGAGTACTATGTAAATTGTTTAGCTAACAACGAGATTAATTCATTTTTGCTGACTACATTCATTTTATGTTTTATATTATTGACATAATCTTCCACTGTTCTGTGCGAGATTTTTAGAAATTCAGCAATCTGTTTTGATGTGCAAGCTTTTATTAATAATGGCAAACACTCAATTTCTCTCGGCGTAAGTTGATATTGATACAACTCGGTTAAAAAACTATATCTATCAATATCATTTATTGATTCAAATTTTAGTTTATTCTTAAACCAATCATCTGCTGTAATTTTATTTGCATGAAGCTTTACTAGTAAATCTTGATTTGCAGACTTAAAATTTTGAATAAATTTGTCTAATAACTGAAAGTTGCTAAGATATTTGTTAATCGCACTACTATCGTTAGTGGTCGTACCTAAAAAGAAAAACTCATAGCCATCATGATTGGGTTCTACTATAGTTATTCCATGTTTAATACCAAACATTTCTGCATCGTGAAGGATTAGGTTATGAGTACTAATATTCGTCCAAATGATTCTACTGCGTGAGTAATTAACGGCGGGTAATTCAAATATGCTTTGTAAATAGAGTCTTTGCGATAAGTAATGTTTATACCAATCTGTTTTATTGCTTAAGCGTATCTGGATATTATCATTAAATGTCTTATGATAGTTGAAGCTATCTAAGCCAAAGTATCTATTGATAGGTTGAATTAATTCGTTTATTTCGGCAACCGAATTAAAGAATACATGATTATTAAAATCTAAATTTGCCCAACTAGTTATTTTATTCATACTATCCTAAACACCGTATTTGATACGGTTATCTGTAAATTAACATCTATTATACAATGTTCACTTCAAAATTTATAGAAAGTTATACTTATGAATAATAAACTTGAATCTGGTCTAAATTTACTAAATAGACTTCATGGCGGTCATACCGGAGAAACTATCTTAAATAGTTTTGCTGAAATATGTCCTAAAATGGCAGAAATGACGATTGAAATTGTTTTTGGAGATATATTACAGCGCCCACAATTAGATTTAAAGACCCGTGAGTTGGCAATAATAGCCTCGTTGGTCACACTTGGGCATTCGCTTCCACAAGTAAAATCTCATGCTGAGGCGGCATTGAATGCAGGTGCTACTAAAGAAGAGATCACAGAAATCATTCTGCAAACAGCATATTTTGTCGGGTTTCCCGCTGCGGCTAATGCTATGATTGTATTAAAAGAGGTATTTAGTCGATGCTAAATATAAATTCCCTGTCGCTGTTCTATATTTTGTAAATTCTGTTGGTTTAGGCTTAATATGTTATAATCTGCATATTTTATTTATACAGATACTGATATTAGGAAAACATGAAACATATACGAAATTTCTCAATTATTGCACATATTGACCATGGTAAATCTACGCTCGCTGATCGTTTTATTGAATTTTGTGGTGGATTAGATAAACGTGAAATGGATTCGCAAGTGCTTGATTCAATGGATATTGAAAAAGAGCGTGGAATCACGATTAAAGCCCAAACGGCGGCACTAAATTATAAAGCAAAAGATGGAATTATTTATAATCTTAACCTGATTGATACTCCGGGGCATGTTGATTTTTCATATGAAGTATCGCGCTCTTTATCTGCCTGTGAAGGTGCGTTGTTGGTCGTTGATGCTTCGCAAGGGGTTGAGGCACAAACGGTTGCCAATTGCTATACCGCAATTGATTTGGGTGTTGAAGTATTACCGATTTTAAACAAAATTGATTTGCCATCAGCAGAACCAGATCGGGTTGCACAAGAGATCGAAGATATTATCGGGCTTGAAGCGATGGATGCAGTGCATTGTTCTGCGAAAAATGGGATTGGGTTACAAGATGTCCTCGAATTAGTCGTTGCCAAAGTTCCACCTCCTCGTGGGGATGTTGATAAACCGCTCAAAGCATTGATTATTGATTCTTGGTTTGATAACTATGTCGGTGTGGTGATGCTGGTGCGGGTGGTGGATGGCGCCTTAAAACCCAAAGATAAGATTAAATTTATGAGTAATAAAGCTACTTATCTGTGTGAACAAGTTGGTGTTTTTACGCCTAAAGCAATTCAAAAATCTCAATTGTCCGCAGGACAAGTAGGGTACATTATCGCTGGGATTAAAGAGTTACAATATGCTAAAGTTGGTGATACTGTGACTTTGGATGCTAACCCAGCAAGTGAACAATTACCCGGGTTTAAAGAGATTCAGCCGAAAGTATTTGCTGGACTTTATCCAGTAGAGTCTCATGATTATGAAAATCTCCGTGATTCACTTGAGAAGCTTAAACTTAATGATGCTTCGCTTAATTATGAGCCAGAAGTTTCTCAAGCCTTAGGTTTTGGTTTCCGTTGTGGTTTCTTGGGGTTATTGCATTTAGAAATTGTGCAAGAGCGCCTAGAGCGTGAATTTGACATGGACCTGATTACTACCGCGCCAACTGTGGTTTATCAGGTTTTGGATAAAACTGGTGAAGTATTTACGGTTGAAAATCCTGCCAAATTGCCTGATCCGAGCCGGATTCAGGAAATTCGTGAGCCAATCATTACCGCTAATATTTTAGTGCCAAATGATCATGTCGGAGCAGTGATTACCTTATGTACGCAAAAACGCGGTGTACAAATGAATATGCAATACATGGGGCGTCAAGTGATGTTGTGTTATGAAATGCCGCTCAATGAAGTAGTGTTGGATTTCTTTGATAAACTAAAATCAGTTTCACGTGGCTATGCTTCGTTTGATTATGAGTTTAAAGAATTCCGTGTTTCGGATTTAGTTAAGCTGGATGTGCTGGTAAATGGTGAGCGGGTTGATGCTTTATCGCTGATCGTGCATCGTGCCAATTCACAATATCGTGGGCGAGAATTAGTGTCTAAGCTGCGTGAACTAATTCCACGGCAAATGTTTGATATCGCGATTCAGGCAGCAATTGGAGCACATATTATTGCTCGTGAAACGGTTAAAGCCATGCGTAAAAATGTTTTGGCAAAATGTTATGGTGGCGATATTAGCCGTAAGAAGAAATTACTAGAAAAACAAAAAGCTGGTAAAAAACGCATGAAGCAAGTTGGGAATATTGAGATTCCACAAACCGCTTTCTTGGCAATTTTACAAGTTGACTAAAGAACTGATATTTTGTAAAACCACTCATTTTTATGGGTGGTCTTTTTATTACTGTAAAAAGCTATCAAATTAATTTAGATATATTTTCATAGTTGCTTTACTTTTCCTTTACTACTTTGTTAATATTTTTTGCAATATCTGAATGATTAAAATTTAACCATTAATAATTGTTATGTTACACTAATTCATAATTAATTTAGGCGTCAATTTTAAATGTTTTTAGGTTAGTAATAAATGCAAAAATTCTTGGTGAATAACGTAGTAAAGTTATTAGTTATAACGCTTGGTATATCTGGATTGCTAGCCATTGAAGGTTGTAGCCGCTCAAGTAGTAATAGTACTACGGCAGTTAAAAGTCAGACTGCTCTTACAATAGATAACGCAGGAACAATCCCAGTTTTTGGTAATAGCTCGACTTCAACTGTGGTTTATATACACAATAAT
>JAIEPY010000047.1 GCA_019748155.1 Burkholderiales bacterium
AAATTATTTACTCTGGGGGAATTTTAGCATACTACTCAACCAAAACGCTAGCTTTTACTAGGGGGCTGAGTAGTAACGATGCTATTACAGATTCTAGTCATGAAATTCTAATTGCTGTAGCTTGGATATCCGATTATAGCATTTATAAAAAGCTATTACAAAGATCTCGTGATGGAGTTGCAATCACACTAATTCTGGCAGATCATGAATTTAATAAAAAAGACAAGATAGAGGATTTTATAAAAAAACTGCTTGATTTTGGAGTTAAAGTTTATTATATCGGAGATAGCTCCGTAGAAGGTAAATTGATGCACCATAAATTTTGTATTATTGATCAAAATATCGTTATTACAGGATCTTATAATTGGACTTGGAAGGCTCGTAACAATCATGAAAATGTTATTTTAATTGATAGTGAACCTCACATTACAGACAAATTTAGACTTGAGTTTGAAAACATTAAACCACGTTATCAGCTCCAAATCGAAAATAATGTAATTATTAAGGTAGACATTAGTGCTGTAATTGCAAAGTTTAAAAAAACATACAGTTCTCCAAATAAATTAATCTCGCCAACCCTCATTGCTAATTTAAGTTCAGATATCTCAAGTATAATAAGCAAGTTTAGGAAGGTATAGCATATGCTCATGTCAGATATACAGCAATCGATCCAGAACTTCAAGCACTTTTATAAAGGATGCATGTTTTCCCAATATACCCCCATGACTGTAAATACTATAATACCTCAATGGTCTGGAGGATTTTGTGCAACGTATAAACTTGAGTTTGGTAGCAAAAGATATGCATATCGAGTTCCATTTATACCTAATAAAATAGATAATTATCGGCGAGATGTAATTGACTTGTTATCGAATTTATCCTCACCTTATTTTGCTAAATTTGGATTAGAAGAAAAGTCCCTATTAGTAAATGGTCAATTACTAGACGTAACATATATGGAGTGGATAGAAGGTAAAACTATTGGTGAGTATATTAAAGACAACCATGGAAATTCTCGGCTAATGTCCGAGCTTGCAGAAAAGTTCAAAGATTTAATCAGATGGTTATATCAAAATGATATTTCTCATGGAGATTTGAATGACAGCAATATAATGGTCAAGCAAAATGAAGATTTGTTATTAATCGACTATGATACACTTTGTTTTTCTGATATTTCTGAAGAGTATGACGAAATATCACCTGGAAAAGCTGATTATCAACATCCAAGTCGGATGAAAGGACACAATCGAATATCAATAAAAGCAGATTATTTTTCTGCGCTAGTCATTTATATATCGCTTATTGCATTGAGTTTAGACTACAAGTTATATGATGAGTATTTTTCAGCTGGCAATAATATGCTATTTAAAGCAGCTGATTTTTCAGATTTTGGTAACTCAAAAGTTTATAAGGGTTTAGCGTTATTAGCTAACAATAATAATTATCTGCACGGTCTATTAAAAGAATTAGTTGCATACTGTAAGATAGATAATTATTTAATGCTTGCAATATCACAAACTTTTCTTAGTATTGACAAGTTAAAACTTGATATTGAGGATGCTCGTAAACGACGAGACGAACTCTTAAACCAAAAATCTGAAAAACAGGAACAGATTAGTTTGATAGATTTGATAGATTCTAGAGGTCAAGTTTCAAAGAAGCTTGAGCAGGTAAATATCAGTATAACAGGATTAGATATTAGAATAACTTCATTAAATAAACAGATTAATCAGCTGATGAATGCTATTGAAACAACTAATAATGAACTGGATAGAATAAGTGCCATTAATCAAGAAAAGTTTTATATCAAAGATTTTCAAAACAGTAGGTTGCAAAATCTAACTACAGAATATGCGAATAAATTAGGGTTATATAATAATCTAACTGCACAATATCAGAAATTTCAACAAATTTCAGGCAATGATATCAAGAAACGCGAAAATATACTAAATTCATTAAAATCTCAAATAGAGTTACAGTCTGAGAAGAAGGAGCTTATGGAGGCTAAGTATCTATCCTTAAATGGTCCAGACAAAAGTAAATTATCATTTTGCTCACGTGATGTTATTGGGTTTATGTTTCTGTTCATGAATATAATTATAATTTTGTCAATGGTAATGTAATATGAACCAGAGTGAACAATATAAATTACTTGAATCTGAGCTAACTAAAATTACCAACGAATGTACGAAAATTGAAAATGAAATTGATAGGTTACAATCATTATTAGATAATAGTAGCTATCAAAAATTAAGCTCCCAATTAAGTATTCAAGAACGCATTTATAATGAAAAAGTATGTTCAATTGATGGTTTAATTGCAAAAATCAAGCAACTGGAAGTTGCTAAGAAAAATACTAATGATTTATTAAGTCGTTCAAAAAATGAACCAGATATGATGCAAGGCGTAATTAATCATTTGATTGAGGAAAATAATTATTTAACCAGTCAAATTACTGATTTTATTAATAAAATTCATATTCTTGAAAAGGGGATAAAGTTTTTTGATCCTGAATTTGAAGCACAATTTAATAAGGAACTAACAGATTTTAAGAATGATAATAAAAAACTAGTAAGTGATATACAACAAATCAGACTAATTAAGATATTGTATTATGCCAAAAAAATATTTACACTTGATTTTATTAGTGATAAGAAAAAGGAGCTAATTATACTATGCTCATTTTCAATTGTACTGTTTCTGTCATCAATATTTAACATCAATACCCAATATACTTGGGGCAATATTACTTCTTATATAGGATTTCATAGCTTGGCGCATAAACTTTATGTAAAATCATATTTAGGAGGTAATTCTGCTGCATATGCAAAAAGTACGATTACAGATGATGATAAAACAGATCTTGCACTTATTTTGTTAAAAGAAGGTGATTATGCTCATGGTGTAGATATTCTTTCTAAAGCAGCTAAAACAAGTAATATAGCACAGTTTGAGCTGTATAAAATTGTATCAAATGACGCAATAACAGAATACGACAAGTCCTTGATTACAACATCTGAATCTGATTTGCTTTACCGAGCGGCATTATCTGGGAATGTCGAAGCACAACATCTTTATGCAGATAAAAACGCTGATAATAGTCATCAAATAGGAATGCTCTATAAATCAGGTCAGTTCGGGATAGAGAATATAAAATTTGCAGATTATTGGTTATTAAATGCTGTTAAGCTAGGGGATTTAGATGCTCAACTAGAATATGCCAATACTGATCCTAATAAATTATATCAGATGGCAATCTTAAATAAGGTGGGAAGCAAAAGATATAATTCTATGATCAAGAAGGCTGCAGAGCTAGGCAGTAAACAAGCACAAGAAGTTTACGTTGCAAACTCTACTAGTAGAATGTACAAAGTTGGGATGTGGTACCGAAAGGGTCTGATTGGTGACGACAAGTATGCTGGTGATGACTACTTGTATCGAGCAGCAATTAAGGGTAGTAAAAATGCAAAAGAAGAATACTTAATTGGTCCTGCTAATAATAAATATAAGTATGGTTTATTCTTAGTCAATCAACGAGGAAGGTCTAAGTTTGGATATAAACTGATTAATAGTGCGGCAGAAGAAGGTGATAGTGCCGCTAAGGAATGGATGTCGAATCATGAAAATTGGTTTTTTCAAAGATGGTGGTGGAGTATTAAGAGCATTTTCTAGCTCAGACAAGAAATATTAAGCATAAAATATATCTAAATATGTTGCTAATTAGGTGTTTAAATTTGTTATAGAAATTCCACGAACGGGTTCCATTTGTGCTAGCTTTCCAAGAGGCTGAAGTGAACCTATGATTATTCACGGAAATCAACTTGTAAATTTTTAAATCTGGTAAAATGCCACTATTATCTGTAGATAAGAATAATCCGCTAACTATGCATTTATATTATTTACTTGGTTTTGCAGCAGTTAGCGAAATCAAAAATCATATTTTTAAACAGCTTGTTAAACCATTATTTGATCGGGGATAAGAAGTGAGTATTTGGATTGAACCATTTGAATTACACGGTGAATATGTATCGTTAGTGCCATTAACCATGGAATATCATGAGCAATTACGCGAAGCATTAGCCGATGGCGAATTATGGAATCTATGGTATACCAGCATACCAAGACCAGAAAATCTTGCCGCTGAAATTGAGCGACGGCTAGCTTTGCAGGCTAAAGGTGAAATGGTGCCTTTTGCGGTTATTGATAAACGGACTAAGCAAGCTGTTGGGATGACAACTTATTGCCGTTTGGATCAGGCAAATCGACGTTTAGAAATTGGTTATACCTGGTATCGCCAAAACTGTCAACGTACTGCTTTAAATACCGAATGTAAGCTGATGCTTCTACGTCATGCCTTTGAGGTCTTAAATTGTGCTTCAGTCGAGTTTCGTACCAGTGCATTTAATTTTACCAGTCGTAAGGCGATTGAGCGTTTGGGTGCTAAACTGGATGGTGTCTTACGTAATACGCGGATTTTTTCCAATGGTGCGATAGGTGATAGTTATGTTTATAGTATCTTGAATAATGAATGGCCGATAGTAAAAACAAATCTTGAGTATAAATTACGCCGTTAAAAAAGGGAGCGCGAAGCTCCCTCTATATATTATTGACCGATTTCCTCATTCATCATGGTTGTAAATTGATAGGTAGTTGGGTCAACGTAGAGATTATAACTACCCCAACCATGTCCAGCACCCCATAAGGTCATGCCGACAAATCCTGCAGATTCATTTGCCGCATTGGTATTAAGATAATCAATAAATCCTTTCAGCGTCGCTTGACAGCTACTTGCCGCGCTAGTTGCTGCACCAACTTCGGTTACAATCGCTTGTAAGCCATTAGTTTTCAAATACTCGGCAAATGCTTGTAAATTAAACCCATTTACGCCAGTGCTCGATAAAGCAGCGGCATCCTGACAACTATTTTGTGTACCTGAAAAATCCGAATCCAAATATTGGTGGACATTAATCAGTAGGTTGCTGGTATCGACTCCCGAAGCCTGTAAATTAGCTTTAGAAAAGACCTGTGCATTGGTTTTACCATCTGCATAGATAGTTGTCGTCCAAGAGTGTAAACCGCTCCAACCATCACCCTCGATTAATATTTTACCTGGGAAATTCTGCGCTTGTAAATAGTTAACCACCGGAATCTCCGCATTATAAATTTGGGTTGGCGTTAGGGTTTCGCCACTTGCCGCGGCTGGTTCATTGACAATATCCAGCATCAGGTATTGTTGGTTAATATTGCTATCGGAGCTAATTTGCCCATAAATATTTTTCCAGATTCCAAGGTAGTCATTTGGGTTAGTATCTAGTTTTCCATCCGGGCATTGACTAACGCTTGGATTACAACCAGAAATCTGACTACCCATCCACGAGTAATGCATGTAGGCATGCAAATCAAGAATGGTATATATACCTGAACTGGTCAGAGTTTCAAGTAAGGGCTGTACAAAATTTGTCCAGTACGCCAGATTAAGTGTGTAATCGTCGGCGCCACCTAATGCCAAAAAACTCCAGCTAATTGGTACTCTGATGGTATTGAGTCCTGAGCTGACAAATTGGCGCATATTAGCCAAGTCACTATATTTTACCTGACTCTCAGCATCTGCCTGCGAAAGATCGGGAACGGTAGCGGTATTAATCACGGTACTAAATTCCAAACCAGACAAGTTTACTCCGATATACGGTAATTTACGTGTAACCGTGGTTGGTTTGAGAGTACTATCATTTAAATTGCTGGCAATTGGTGAGTAAGTCGGTGTACCAGTCAAATTACCATTAGTATCAACCGCAAGATTATTAAAATTTATATGTAATACTGAAGAATTTTGGTATGATTTAAAAGTAGTTGCGCCATTGGGCGTAAGATTAAAATCAATATAGCCCAAATATGGGTTATTATTTTGATCACAACCTCCGGCATGAATAGTCGCACCAGCATAATATTGATTGCCACTATAGCTGGCAATTTGACTGCCGCTATATGAATTAGAATAGCTGAGTGCTGGTGCGGTAACTTGTCCTTGCCCATTTTGGAAGCAGAGCACAGGAATCGTACTTTCATAGCCGGCGGTTCCAACTTTGCCAAATCCGGTTAGCATATTGCTTATTCCGTTATTGCTCGTGCGCAGTTGTTTTGCGCTAATTGTTGTCGCATTGGTATTTTGCGGCTGCTGCCACTATTGCACGAAGCAATTAAAGCTGCCACAGCTGTGATTAGAGTAAGGTTTAGTTTTTTAATAGTAGGTGTAGTCATGAAAAGTCTCCCTTGAGAATAAAATTTTACATAGTCACGGAAATGTGAGCTGTTGTTAGACGAGATTCTAAAGCGATTTAATTGATTTGCCTACCGCGTTTTTGTATGGGTGTCTGAGCTGTTATCTGTTTTTCAAATTTATTTTACCTCTTGACTCAGGTAATAATGATAAAATTATTCCTATTCGTTTTCCTCCGATCTGTAAATTAAGGTGATATAACATGCAAAGTATGAAACAAAATTGGAATTCATCATATTTATTTGGTGCCAATAGTGACTTTATTGAAGAGCTTTATGAACTATATTTAGAGGATACTACCAACGTAGATCCTAAATGGAAACAATATTTTGACTCACTACAGGATAGTGCAGCTAAAGATGTCAACCATAGTGATATCAAAGAAAAATTTACAATCTTAACCAGCAATCCTTTAGCACTAGCAACTAGTGGGGGCGCTGATGGCGTACTGAGCAGTGGTCAAACCAAAGTTTACGGATTGATTGCATCATATCGTGCGTGGGGACATAAATTTTCAAAACTAGATCCCTTAGAGCGTCAAGTGCTTGAACGTCCAGCTGAATTAGACGTTAAGACTTATGGTTTAGAAAATGAACTGGATAATGAATTTTTTGATGATTATGATTTACGTCGCGCTAAGAAACTCAAGTTAAAAGAAATTATTGCCAAGTATGATCAAATTTATTGTGGTTCTTCTGGGTTTGAGTTTGCATTTATCAGCGATCTGGAAGAACAAGAGTGGTTACGTAATTATGTAGAAACTCAATATCTTAACTATCAATTAAATTCTGCCGATAAAAAACAAATCCTCCTAAAATTAACCGAAGCCGAAGGCCTGGAAAAATACTTACATACCAAATATGTTGGACAAAAGCGCTTCTCACTTGAAGGTGGCGATACTTTAATTCCAATCTTAGATCGGATGATTAATCAGGCCGCGGAACATGGGGTGGACGATATTTATTTGGGAATGGCGCATCGCGGACGCTTAAATACTTTAGTTAATATCACTGGTAAAGCTCCGCAAAAATTATTTGATGAATTTGATGGTAATTATCCGAGTTATGATTTTGTAACCAGTGGAGATGTTAAGTATCACAAAGGTTATGCTTGTGAATATGTAACCCAAAATGGTAAAAAAGTTAAAATGGCGATGGCATATAACCCATCACATTTGGAAGTGGTTAATCCAGTAGTACAAGGCGTGGTTCGCGCTAAGCAAGATCGTCGTGGAACTAACAAAAATGCAGTTATGGGTGTGCTAATTCATGGAGATTCGGCATTAATTGGTCTGGGTACCAATCAGGCAGTATTTAATATGAGTCACACTCGTACTTATGGTGGTTATGGTTTAATTCATATTGTGGTTAATAATCAAGTTGGCTTTACCACTTCACGGGTAAGTGATAACCGTTCTTCACGTTATTGTACGGATATTGCCAAAATGATTGAATCGCCGGTAATTCATGTTAATGGTGATGATTTACGCGCAGTGGCGTTTGCAACTGATCTTAGCGTTGCTTATCGCCAAAAATTTGAGCGTGATATCGTAATTGATATGGTCTGCTTCCGTCGTCATGGCCATAATGAAGCGGATGATCCAACCCTAACTCAACCTTTAATGTATGCTAAAGTTAAACAGCATCCGGGAATCCGTGCTTTATATGCAGCACAATTGGTTAACGATGGTGTAATTGCAGCTGGTGAAGACAGTGCTCTGGTTGAAGCTTATCGTGCTGGTTTGCAAAAAGGCGAACATATTAACAGTGCAAAGATGATTCCATCGCCACGTTATGATTTTGATGTTAAACCGTTTATGAATGCTAAATGGGACGATAAAGTAAATACCAAGGTCAGTAAAAAGAAATTGGCTGAATTAGCACAAAAAGTTACTACCAAGCCAACTGACGCATCATTTAAACTGCATCCGACGATTGTTAAACTAATTGATTCGCGAGTTGCTATGGGTGCAGGAACTCAGCCAATTGATTTTGGAATGGCAGAGACTTTGGCATATGCAGCGTTACTTGATGATGGTATCAGTATTCGCTTAAGTGGTGAAGATGCTAGCCGTGGAACATTCTCACACCGTCATGCCGCATGGCATAATATGAATCGTAAGCAGCTGAGCGAAGGGATTCATATTCCTTTGAAAAATGCGCAAAATAATAGCTGGTTCGCAGTTTATGATTCAATTCTCAATGAAGAAGGCGTTTTAGGCTTTGAATATGGTTATAGTTTAGAAAGTACTAAATCATTAACAATCTGGGAAGGTCAGTTTGGTGACTTTGCCAATGGCGCACAAGTGATGATTGATCAATTTATCGTCTCTGGTGAAGCTAAATGGGGTAATTTAAGCCGTCTTGCGATGATTCTGCCGCATGGTTTTGATGGACAAGGTCCGGAGCATTCATCTGCTCGTATCGAACGTTTTTTACAATTAGCCGCAGAAGATAATATTATTGCAGTAATTCCATCGACTGCAGCACAGATGTTTCATATGATACGTCGTCAAGCTAAATCAAATTTTGCGAAACCATTAGTAATTTTCTTATCTAAACGTTTATTGCGTGCTAAAGAAGCGATGAGTGATCTGAATAGTATTACTGATGGAGTGTTTTTACCAGTGATTGCCGATGATAGTGCTAAGAAAACTGCGAATCGAGTAATTTTCTGTACTGGTCAGGTATACTATGATCTGCTTAAAGCACGTGCTGAGAAAAATTTAGCGGATAGCGTTGCAATCGTTCGCGTGGAGCAATTGTACCCATTCCCAGCAGAACAAGTTAAAGCTGAAGTAGCTAAATACGCTAAAGCTAAGGATTTTGTTTGGGCACAAGAAGAGCCGTATAATCAAGGCGCATGGTTACAAATTCGCGAGGATTTGGATGAAGCTTTGGGTGGTAAAGCACACTTTAAAGCGGCAAGCCGTCCACGTGCAGCAGCGCCAGCTTGTGGAACTTCAACTATGCATAATCAACAACTTGCAGATCTTTTAGCTGCTGCATTGACGAAATAATGCAAAAAACTATTAACCTACTGGGTGTTATTGCGTTGGGATCATTCGTTGCTGGAATGTTCCCCACGATTGGGATCTATTTTTCGATATTGGGTTTTATCTTAACCACGGTTCTATATGCTAAAGTTGATAAGCTTGGTTACGGTACAAATTTGCTTAATTTTACGCTGTATCAATGGGTGGTAATACTAGTTCCAACTGGAATTTTGACCTATTTGGGGGTAGAGCGTTTTTCCCAAAGCAGTAATGGTACTACTTACCTGATTATCATGTTGGTGGTTGCGTTGCTCTTGTTTTTGGCATTTACAAATTATTTTATTGCCAAAAGTCTGTTGAGCTTGGGTGAGCAGACCGATAGCTTATGGTTTAAAATTAGTGGTACGTTAACCAAGGTGGGGGCATTTACGATGCCTGTATTAATCGGGATGTTGTTTGTGATGCTGGCACAGCCATTTTTCTTGCTGGGGTGCATTTTATATAAGCCTACCGGAGAGCTGAAATGAGTAAGCTACATCAATTCGCGTGGCTGAGTTTGGTACTTAATTTATTGGGCTATGTGACTCACTGGGGCAGCGTTTTTAGCTTGCTAGGTTTTATCGCAACTATTTTCCTCTACCTACAATTTGAACGCCGGCATTTTGTCGATAAAATTGTAAAGCTATATGTAATTACTTCAGTATTGATGACTTTGAGCCTATTTTTGGCTGCTGCTGCTTACATTATTCAGGTGCGCACTCAAGTGATGTCGATTGGCTCGATCAGCTTACTTATTGTAGCGTATCTAGTTGGCTTAGGAGCAGCATTTTTGACCTACAAATTAAGTACGAAGGTTCATTTAATTGCTGAGCACTGTAATTCTAAAGCATTTAGGATTGCTTCGATTTTATTTAAAATTTCAGCATATACTATTCCCTTAATTGTTGGCATTTTAATTCAGGCGATAGCGCAGTTGGCAGTATTAATTGCCGCTATCATTTATAAACCGGGTGTATCTGCTCAGACTATTTCGCAATAGTGTCGTTGCAAGGCTCCTCATGTACGCATTAGTACACTACGTCGCCTTGCGCCTAACCTTTGCTTCATATTCTGGCAGTTACAGTTGCCATCACATGAGTGGTTACAACCAGACTTTAATAACTTATAATTTTTATTTAGGGATTGTTTTATGAAAATTGAAATCAGAGTTCCTCAGTTACCTGAGTCAGTAAGTGAAGCGGTATTATTGGACTGGCACAAAAAAGTTGGAGAATTTGTTAAACGTGAAGAGAATTTGATTGATCTGGAAACCGATAAGGTAGTTATGGAACTTCCTGCTTCAGAAGATGGTGCGCTAGTTGAGATTATTGGTAAATCAGGTGAAACGGTTAAAAGCGGTCAGCTGATTGCTTATTTTGATACTTCAGTTAAAGCCGAAGCTGCCGCGCCTGCAGCGGTAGCGGCGGAACCAGCTGCATCAGCGCCGGCTGCTTCCCCTGTAGCAACAGCAAAAGGTGCTCCGGCAATGCCGGCTGCAGCTAAGGTTGCTGCAGATAATGGTGTTGATCTGGCGCAGGTTGCGGGTAACGGTCGTGGTGGTCGTGTTCTTAAAGAAGACGTGCTTGGCGCAATGTCAGGCAAAGGTTCGCGGATTGAAGAACGTGTACCAATGAGCCGCTTACGTAAACGGGTTGCCGAACGTCTATTAGAGAGCCAGCATACTAATGCAATTTTGACTACATTTAATGAAGTTAATATGAAACCAGTTATGGATTTACGCGCTAAATACAAAGATCATTTTGAGAAAAAACATGGCGTTAAGCTAGGTTTTATGTCATTCTTTGTTAAAGCTGCGATTGCTGCAATGAAACAATATCCAATTGTAAATGCTTCAGTTGATGGTGAAGATATTGTTTATCATGGTTATTTTGATATTGGAATCGCGGTTGGTTCACCACGTGGTTTGGTTGTGCCTATCTTGCGTAATGCAGAAAATATGTCGATTGCCGATATTGAGAAACAAATTGCCGATTTTGGTAAACGTGCTAAAGATGGTAAACTAGAACTTGAAGAATTAACTGGTGGTACATTCTCAATTACCAATGGTGGTACTTTTGGTTCAATGATGTCAACTCCAATCATTAATCCACCGCAATCTGCGATTTTGGGTATGCACGCAACTAAAGAACGTGCTGTGGTTGAAAATGGTCAGGTGGTAGTACGTCCGATGATGTATCTGGCATTATCTTATGATCATCGGATTATTGATGGTCGTGAGGCGGTTTTATCACTAGTTGCGATTAAAGATGCGTTGGAAGACCCAGCTCGTCTATTATTAGATTTATAATTTTAAGTAAAGCAGGTGGGTTTTCCCCTGCTTTATTCTATTGAAAGTGAAAATACGCAATGACTAGTCGAATCTATTGTATCGCAGAATTTGAACCTAAGTTTGGGCATGAGCAAGAATTATTTGAAAAATTAACCAGTTTGGAGCCTTTGGCTCTTCGTGAAGATGGTTGTGTGCGTTATCGGGTAACCCGCCAAATTAAACATCCACAAGCACCGCAGGAGTCAAAATTCTCGATTGTATTTAATGAAGAGTGGGCGAGTATTGAAGCGTTTGAAGCGCATTGCGCTCAGCAATATTTAGTAGATTTTTTTGAGCGTTATGTTGGCAATCCGGAGACTTCAATTGCCGCAGATTGTAACGTACGCCTATTTAGCGATGAAATATAAACATCATATTTGAATATTCTGTTTAATGTTTGTTTTGCGTTAACTTTATTACGAAACTTATGATTTATGTTATGCACAAAAATTAATAAATTGATCAAATGGAAGTTGTTTAGTTTGCTTGTGCTATTTATGAGCGCTACATTTGCAATTAGTGGACTTTCTGATCAATTATACTTAGAGGATAGTAAATTTAGTTTACAATCTGAAAGTAATGTCCTCATAAATACGATTGGACAAGTTAAACAGCAAAGTTTTGTACAAGATACAACCGGAGATATCGTTAATGTCTTTGATTTTGGTGAAAATAAAAATTTAAAATTAACCGGTCGTAAAATGACTAGCGATCTTACAAAAAATGGTTTATCTATTACTTCATGGTATGTTTTTAACACCTTTTTTGTTATTGATTTTCTTGATAATACTAAAATAGGTCAAAATAAATTTGGCGTAATGTTGTTGGGTTACAACTCTAAAAAGCATTTATATGCGGTGTCGTACCTTAAAAATCAAGCCGAGAAATCGATAAAATGGGATCATCATAATAGTATTGAGCTGCAAATGCGCCTTAAAATTTTAACCGTTCGAGATATAAATAATGCAGATTTGGCATTTGTAAAACAGACAAGTGTCGTGAAAAATACTCCTACGTTTAAATTTATGGAAAAAGTCTATCAATTAAAAGACTCTCATTTGCTGGGAACATCTCAGCAACCGCTAGGAATGGCGTATGAGTTTCTTCCCGTGCAGCAAAATTTGGCTGAATGGGAAAATTTAATCACAATAAATATTATGATTAGCTCAAGTAATCCATTACAATATGCGGAAAATGCATTTAAATTGCTACAACAAAGTAAGCGAGTACTTGTTGAACCGTTAGTTACAAATAAGCCATCTGGTGCGGTTTATCTTACTACATATGAAGTATCACGAGCTTTTCATGGTGATGGTTCTGTTTACACTAGAGGTGGAAAAAACTATGCGACCGCAGATTTAGCCAAAACAAAAGCTGATTTGATTAATGAGTACAATATACATAAACTATATACGGTCTTCAATCGTAAAAATATTCTGTTTGATGTTTCTTATAGCGAACGCCGTTATGGAAATTTGCAAGAATCTGAATTTAACACTTGGAATAAACAGCTTGGTACGATCGTTGATAAATTGGATAATCTTGATTTAAGTGAGCAACTTTCGAGCTTGCAATTAAACACATCATCAAAAAATTAACATTTTATTGACGAGACTAAAATTTCTATAAGTAAAAACAAACCAATTCTGTCAGCGCAAATTGTGCCTTGCGTTGAAGTAGAGATAAAATATGAGTTGCGTACTTGGCAACTTGAAAAAATGCGCGTAGGATTACAACAGGCGCAAACTGGATGTGTTACTTCTGAAAACGAAGTTTCGAAAATTTTTGTGAAATACAAAAATAAATTTATTAACTCTTATTTAATAGGATAAAAATATGCAAAATTTTGATGTAGTAGTTATTGGTGGTGGTCCTGGTGGTTATGTTGCGGCGATTCGTGCGGCACAACTTGGTTTTAGCACCGCTTGTATTGATGGTTATGTACGCAATGACAAGTATTCATTAGGCGGAACGTGTCTGAATGTTGGTTGTATTCCTTCTAAGGCGTTACTACAGTCCTCAGAAAATTATGCTGAATTAACGCATAGCTTTGCAGATCATGGTATTAGCTGTGAGAACCCGCAGATTGATATCAAAAAAATGTTAGCGCGTAAAGAAGATATCATCAATAAGAACGCCAATGGAATCTCATTTTTATTCAAAAAAAATAAAATTACCGAGATTCACGGTTGGGCGAGCTTTAAACAGGCAGACTCGGGCAAATATATTATCAGTGTTGATGACAAAGGTATTCAGCAGGAAATCAGTGCAACTCATGTAATCGTGGCAACTGGTTCCAATTCGCGCCATTTACCACAGCTGGCAACAGATAACATCAATGTACTAGATAATGAAGGTGCATTGGATTTAAATGCTGTGCCGAAGGAATTATGCGTAATTGGTGCTGGGGTGATTGGTCTAGAAATGGGTAGTGTCTGGAGTCGGGTTGGTGCTAAAGTGACCGTGCTTGAAGTTATGGATAAATTTTTACCAGCTGCGGATGAACAAGCTGCCAAAGAATTACACAAAAATCTGCTGAAACAAGGTTTAGTGATTAAAAACGGTGTAAAAATTGGTGAGATTAAAAACGGTAAGAAAAAAGTTACGATTAACTATGAACACAATGGTGAGCAACATAAGCTTGAAGCAGATAAATTATTAGTATCAATTGGTCGTGTGCCAAATACCAATGGTTTGAACGCTGAAGTGGTTGGCTTAAAACTGGATGAACGTGGCTTTATCGTAGTTGATGACGAATGCAGAACCAATTTACCAAATGTTTGGGCAATTGGTGATGTTGTGCGCGGTCCAATGCTGGCACATAAAGCATCTGAAGAGGGTGTTATTGTTGCTGAACGAATTGCTGGGCAACATCCGCATTTTGATTTTAATACGGTTCCTTGGGTTATCTATACTAATCCCGAAATTGCATGGGTTGGTAAAACTGAACAACAACTTCAGGCTGAAGGAGTGGCATTCAAAAAAGGTGTGGCATCATTTATGGCAAATGGACGTGCATTAGGTTTAGGTAATAGTGTTGGTTTTGTCAAAATGTTGGCATGTGAGCAAACTGATCGAATTTTGGGCGTGCATATGGTTGGACCATTTGTGTCAGAATTAATCAGTGAAGCGGTAGTTGCAATGGAGTTTATGGCAAGTAGCGAAGACTTGGCACGCATTATTCACGCGCATCCGTCACTATCGGAAGTGACACATGAAGCCGCATTAGCCTGTGATAAACGCCAGTTACACGGCTAACTACTCGGACTATATCGCAATAACGTCGTTGCAAGGCTCCTTATTTACATTTTGTGTAAATTGCGTCGCCTTGCGACGAGTATAGTGCTTCATATTCCGGTAGTATTGCTAGCTAGTATATAAATTTAAATTAATTCACGAATGGTTAATTAAAGGGTTCACCTTATGAGTTTTGTTTATCCGGTAAATAATTTTTATCAAGTGATTGCTAATAACGCTAAATCTGACCCACAGAAGACTATCGTCTTTGAAGATGAGCATAAAATTAGCAATCAGCAATTGTTGGCTCAGGCTGATGCGGTTGCTGATTTTCTGATTCAGCGTGAAATTCGTCGTGGCGATAAAGTTGCTCTGGTAATGAGCAATAGCTGGCATTATCTGGCAATTTTATTTGCGATTAGTAAAGTTGGCGCAGTTGCCGTACCGATAAACAATTTTCTGAAACATGATGAGTTGGTCTATGTTTTGACTGACTCACAGTCCTGTTTATTATTTGCTTCAGCTAAATTTAATACTGAAGTTCGTGATCTGATAATAAAAACTAGCCTTGAATCAATCATCTGGGTTGATGGAGCCCCGCTAGAGAATGAGCGTAATTTTGATTATGCTAAAATTGATTCAACATTGAGTTCAACCAGTGAATCGGTTAATCCAACTCTGGATGATCTGGCGGTAATTATCTATACTTCTGGCACGACCGGGAAACCAAAAGGTGCGATGCTTAGTTATCGTAACTTGTTGTCAATTGTTTATGGTGCGATCGCGCATTATAAATTAAAAAAAGGGCAAGCCAGAATGATTTGCTATCTGCCGATGTTTCATGCCTTTACTCTTGCCGTTACGATGCTGTTACCAATTGTTACCAATTGTTACCAGCAGTGGCGTGGTAATAGTTCGTTCAATTAGTACCAAGAAAGATTTTGCCAATCTTTTAAAACTAGTATTGGTGCATCGTTGCCGCTATTTTGCTGGTGTTCCAGATATTTTTAGTGCGATGGCGCGTGCCAAACTTCCATGGTACTTTCATTGGTTTCATAATGTCCGTGGTTTTGTTTCGGGTGCTGCGCCATTATCCGAAGATGTAATTAAACGCTTTGGGACTAGTTTTAAGCGCGGTAAGTTGCTCCAAGGATATGGTTTGAGTGAATGTGCTTCAGGCGTGTCTTTAAATAAGCCGTGGGCAAATAAACCAGGTTCAGTTGGTACTCCGCTAATGGGGTTCGAAATTGAAACCTTCACCGATAATAGCGTACAGGTTGCGCGTGGTGAAATCGGTGAAATGTGGATTAAAGGCGACTGTGTGATGCAGGGCTATTATAATCGTCCAGAAGAAACGGCTGAGACTATCGTAGATGGTTGGTTTAAAACTGGTGATATTGGTTATGTTGATGCTGATGGTTATGTGTTTATTGTTGATCGTAAAAAAGATCTTATAATTCAAAAGGGTATGAATATTTATCCGCGTGAGATTGAAGAGTTCTTGTATACTCATGATAAGATTAATGCTGCGGCAGTTGTTGGCGTGAAAGATATTGAAGCGAATGAAATACCAGTAGCTTATCTTGAACTAAAAGAAGGTATCACTGCAACAGAAAAAGAAATTAAAGATTTTTTAAAACCGCTGTTGGCACCATTTAAACAACCACGCAAGATTTATTTTATGGAGAAACTACCACGGAATGCAACAGGTAAAATTCTTAAGCGCGAGCTGCGTGAATTAGCCAATAGTTCTGAAAATATGCTATAATTTGTTCTTACGGCGATGGAGTTCGCCCTTAACCGCCAGTGTGCTGATGACTCCTACCTTAAAAATTTAAGTTAATATCTTTTATTAAAGGTTATACAGCATGTCTTCAATTTATACAAAATATCCACAACCTAAATTACACCACCGTGTTCGTCATTTGAATAACCGTGATTTAGCAATTCTATTTGGCGTTTTTGCTGGTGCAATTGTTGCGATCTACGGGATTGAGTCGGGTCATTTTTCCAATATTGCGGTATTAGGTACAGCTTTTGGTCGTCATTGGCTTTTTAAAGTTCTTGCTGTAGTATTAAGCGCTGGAACATTTGGAAACTTATTGAGTTACGTAGGCTCATGCATTGATATTATCACCAACCATAGAACTATCTTTGATTTATTCCAGTCATTCAGAAATAAGTAAGCGTGATGTGGTGAACACCACGCCTTAAATTATCTAAGATAGTTATACTTTGATTGCTTCAAGAACCAGCTCCATCATTTTAGTGAATGCATTTTGACGCTCTTCACTGCTAGTTTTTTCATGAGTTACTAGTGAATCTGAAATGGTTAGTACGCATGCTGCACGTTTATTTAAAACTTTAGCATTGGCAAATAGCGCAAATGACTCCATTTCAACGCAGCTACATCCGTGCTTGCTATTGATTTCTTTATATTCATCAAAATTTTCCCGATAGAATACGTCAGAAGAGTGTACTCTAGATTCGCTTATTGCCAACCCCAATTTGGCAGCAGTTGCTGCAATTTCGGCATTTAACTCTGCCGACGGATATGTAACGTCGCAGCTGTAGCCACTTTGTGTTTTGGCGTAGCTTGATTCACTCCATGCGTCCTTAGCCAGAATAATATCGTAAAGGTTTACATCTTTGGCATATGACCCGGCAGAGCCGATACGAATGATATCCTCAACTCCATAAAACGCATATAGTTCGTAAGAATAAATTCCGATACTTGCCATACCCATGCCACTACCCATCACAGATACTTTTTTACCTTTATAGTTACCAGTATAACCAAACATATTACGTACGTTATTAAATTGAACTACATCAGTTAAATAAGTATCAGCAATAAATTTAGCACGCAGTGGATCTCCCGGCATCAAGACCGTTTTTGCGATGATACCTAATTCTGCTGCTTCAATATGAGGGGTAGGAATTGCCATTTTTTTCTCCAAAGTATTATTGGTTAATGTTATATTACACTCGTTATTATACTTGAGTTTTATAATTAGTCGATGGTGCACTGCAAAAACATAAGTATGCTATAAAGAGCAATTTTCTTATCGGGATATGATCCAAATTTAATGGTTTTTAAGTATTAAGTTAAATCATTTTTTGGCGCTAACTAAAAAAGGCAGTCTTAAAGACTACCTTTTTTAGTTAGCTAACGGCATGATTACATCGTATGTTGGCAACCATTGATTGCTAATTCAGCACCGGTCATAAAACCAGAAATATCTGATGCCAGATAAGCTACTAATCCTGCGATTTCTTCAGGTTTACCTAAGCGTCCCATTGGGATACCAGCAATAATTTTATTGCGAATTTCTTCATCAATTGCCATTACCATTTCAGTAGCAATGTAGCCTGGTGCAATTGTGTTCACAGTAACACCTTTTCTTGCAACTTCTTGTGCCAATGCCATACTAAAGCCATGGATACCAGCTTTAGCCGCAGAATAGTTAGTTTGACCAGCTTGACCTTTTTGACCGTTGATTGAAGAAATATTAATTACGCGACCCCAACCTTTTTCAACCATATCATCTAATACTTGTTTGCACATATTGAATGCGCTATCCAAGTTAGTATGCATAACAGCATCCCATTTATCTTTGCCCATTTTTTTGAACATTGAGTCACGGGTAATTCCCGCATTATTTACCAAGATATCAACAGTCCCCAAATCTTTTTTAATTTGTGCAACTGCAGCTTCACAAGATGTGTAATCAGCAACGTCACAAGGGTAAGCCGCAACGTCAAATCCTTCAGTTTTCATTTGTTTAACCCAAGCATCTGCTTTATCTTTCCATTTTTGCGGATCATAACCATCAACAAAATAAGTAGTCACTACTTTATGTCCAGCTTGAGCTAAACCTTTACACATTGCCGTTCCAATACCACCCATACCACCAGTAACCAATGCAATTTTCGCCATAGTGCGCTCCTTTAAGTTAAAATATTGCTAAACAAGGTCAAAAATATTTATTTCTGACAGAAACCTTTTATGAAATAACCGCAAAATAAAAATATGATAACAATCTTTTTACACCGTTTATTGCAGAGTTTTGTACTACCTCCACTTAATTCGCTAATTATTATAGTACTTGGCGCATATTTTTTCAAGGTGCACCGCACAAGAGCTTGGGTATTTATGCTAATTGGCTGTCTTGGGATGTACATTCAAGCAACTCCATATTTTGCATATAAACTTAATCGCTGGCTAGCACCAGAACCGATGCAGATTTCTGCATTAAAAGATGTACAAGCAATTGTTTTGCTTGGTGGTGGAGTTAATACTTATGCTGGTGAATATAGTGTAAATGCAGTATCAAACACGGATACTTTTATTCGTATTCGCTATGCTGCATTCCTAGCTAAAAAAAATCCGGATCTACCAATCTTTGTCTCAGGTGGCGCCATTGATACCAATGACTCTGAGGCTAGCTTAATGAAGCGAGCGCTACAAAATGAATTTGAAGTTGAAAACCCAATTTATTTGGAGCCTGATTCTAAAACTACCAGTGAAAATGCTAAATATACTGCCCGAATTTTATTGCAGTATGGAATTTCTAAAGTTGCATTGGTTTCTTCAGCTAGTCATATTAAGCGGGCTAGTGCATTATTTGAGCGCAATGGAATTAAGGTCGTGGCTGCTCCAACTGGCTTTTATTCATTGGGCTATTATAAATTGCCTATTTTATGGTTTGTTCCTACCGCCAATGCAATGATGGTGACATCAAGTGTTTTGCATGAAATTTTTGGCTATGTTTATGATGTTGGATTTTAGATTGTGAATTCATCTTCTATGGCGGATATTCATCAACTTGCCCAATTTTGGTTAACCCCACCGGTTAATTTATGGGTTTTCGTTATCGTCGGTGTATTATTTTGGCGGTCAAAACGAAATGTTTTAATCTGCCTATGCAGCGGATTAATAATTACCTACATTCAATATACGCCACTATTTGCTAAAGAACTTACAAATTTGATTTATCCTAAGTTAGATAGATCTTATAATAATCTCAAAATTAAACCTCAGGCGATTGTGGTGTTGGGAGCTGGTGTTACTTCATGCATTAATTATTTAGGAAAACTTGAAGCTTGTGTAAACGGGCTTTCATTGCTAAATGTTAATACCGCGGCAAAGGTTGCATTGGAAAACCCTAACTTACCACTAATTTTGTCTGGTGGGGTGACTGATGGGGTTGATAGCGAAGCGGATGGAATGAGTAATTATCTCAAAGATAACTATTCCTTGGCAAATATTAGTATTTTGGAATCACAATCACTAAACACTAATGAGAATGCAAGATATACAGCGCTTAAACTTGGAGAATTAGGAATTCATAACGTAATATTGGTAACACAGGCTTCGCATATGTGGCGTTCATTGGCATTGTTCAAGAAGTATGATGTTTTTGCTATTGCATACCCGGCATGGGATAGTTATTCAATAGATAATCTTATTTGGTGGCAGAAATTATTACCAAATACCGCAGCATCAGAACAAACTACAAAAATTCTACATGAAATAATTGGATATTTTGTTTACGTAATATTGTAGGTAATGCTTTGGTAAAATTAAGATTATTTTCAATTTGTCTTACTTGAATATTAAGAATATTCTAAAAAACCTTTAAAAAGATTTGACGCCAAGGTTTTGTCTGTGTGATAATACCGTTCTGCCGCAAAGAGTCGGTAGTCGAAAAACGGAA
>JAIEPY010000110.1 GCA_019748155.1 Burkholderiales bacterium
CTCCAATTTTTAGTTACAAATTATAGCTCAAAATTAAGCTTTCAAGTGGTGCATCTCACCTCAGCGGATGCATTTTACTCAGAAAATGCTCAAATGTTTGACGAGAATCATCGGAGTTGAATTGATATGATGCAAATAACTCAAAGAGCCAGGTTTTAGTTTTAAAGGCATCACGCATATTGCGCATGATTTCAGATAGAAGCTCACGCCAATTTGAACTATTTGGAGTAAATGCATCAGCTAATTTATGTGCTTTGAATGCGTAGTCTTGTAACAGAGTAATTAGCTCTGCTTTGTTTTTAATATGTACGTATAATGATGGTGCTTTAATGTTTAATCTAGCCGCCAAGTTGCGCATGCTAAGTTTTGCCATTCCGCCTTCTTTTATCAGGTGTAAAGCTTCACGACAAATTAACTCTTTAGTGATATTTTTAGCCACAATGTCCCCTTGGTGTTATAAATAAAACTTTTTTCTAATATAATTTTATATTTAATTTTTATTAAGTTACAAAAAAGCTCTGGATATACTTTGAACGCTCAGAAGTTTAGCTTTTATGTATATACTCTTTGTCTTTGAATCTTAGACTTTGTCGGATTTCAAAAAAGATTTTTTCTGTAGTTCTAGCTACAAGGCGTCGTCTTTTTTATCAATCCTTCGCGCTCAAGAATCAAATACTATGAGTATAGACTAAAATAAACGCTGAATCAAATAAATGATTCAGCGTAATTGTTTTTTATTATAAATTCATTTCTGCTTTACATTTTGTCATAAGTGTATATAAAGTATCTTTTAAAGCCACACGTTCTTTTTTTACTTTTTCTAGCTCAATATCGCTCATTGCTTCTTGCTCATGGTCAACTTTGTGAACTTGGGTGTCTAATTCTTCGTATTGCTTTAAAACATGTTGAAAATGATGATCATTAACTTTTAGGTGATGAAAGGCTTCTTTTAATTCTGGAAAACTTTCAGTTAAATTTTGGTGAGGTGTTCTCATGCGTAATGTCCTTTAAAATAATAAACAGATGTAAATTATAACATATTTAATTGCTGCCTTAAGGTGTAACATGCTCATAGTTAGCTATCTAAGCTAGACAAGAATTCTCTTAATCCGCTGTCACCAGATGAACATAGCTTAAAAACACCACAATTTTCAAGGGTTTGGCAAAATTTTAGCGCTACTTCGATTTGTAAAATCTGTTGTACATTATTTTGTGAAAAAAGTGGATATTTTATGTATAAGGCTTTTAACCACTCCTCATGTTTAATCAATGTATCATCAAATAGTAGGCTAGTAACAGCACTATCTACGTCATTTAATAGTAATAACTGTTCTAATTCTTTTAGTTCGGTGGCGAGCCTACCGGGAAGTATCGCCAATCCCATTGCTTCAATCAAACCGATATTTTCTTTTTTGATATGGTGTAGTTCACGGTGTGGGTGAAAAATTCCTTCCGGATGTTCGTTAGTGGTACGATTATTACGCAAAATCAAATAGAGGCAATAACTATCATCACTGCCAGATAATTTGCGTAAAATTGGCGTAATTGCATTATGACGAACGCCTTGTTCGGATGCAGAAATAATGCCTAATTCAGAGTTATTATAGCTATACCATTTTTGAATTACTAGTTCGGCTAGTTGGAGTAAATCTGATTTGCTAGCAATTAGTTGTAGTGTCGATAATGGCCAATTTAGATAATTAAGTGTAACTTTACTAAATTTTGCCAATGAATGGCTAAAACGTACTGCTGTTTTCTCCAGAGGAAAAACATAATTACCAGCTTGATAATGATCGTGGTTTAAAATGGAACCACCTACAATCGGAATATCGCTATTTGAACCAATCAGGTAATGCGGAATCTGTTCAACAAATGAGAACATATTCTTTAATGCTTGTTGGTTAATCTGCATATCCTGATGCTGCGGGTTAATTACGATTGAGTGCTCTGGATAATAAAGATAGGGGGAGTATTGAAAATACCATGCGTTATTATCGAGATTTAGTTGTAACATGCGGTGATTTTGGCGGGCTGGTTTGTTCAAGCCTCCGTTATATCCCTCATTTTCGATGCACAGTAAACATTGAGGGTAACTATTGTTTGTTTTATTTTGCTGAGCTTTTAGTTTGGCTATTTCAAGCGGATCTTTTTCTGGTTTGGAGAGGTTGATGGTTATTTCCAGATTACCATATTCAGTCTCACTACTCCAGCTCTGGTTTTTCGCAATATCTGCTGTTTTAATATAATTAGTATTTTGACTTAACAAATAATACCAGTCAAGCGCTGCTTCAATCCCTTGTGTTTGCTCAATTTGTCTGAATTTAGATTCGATTGTACTTGGGCGTGGCATTAGCTCATCAATTATTCGGGTTTCAATTTGCTCTTGAGTATTGCCAAGGCTGGCAATTTGATTTCCATCAAGAGCTAGATAAATTTGGCTAGCAATGTCTGCTAAATTTAGCTGTGCTAATTTAGGATTAGTTTGTGTATACTCAAACTGATTGGAAATACTGGTAGGCGACAAGTGACGAAGCCTATAATTAGTAGGTGAGGAGCTTGACAACGCACCAGTATGATGAATCTGATTGAGTATAGTATTATTGGTTAATTCATAGTCAAATAACTGGGCATAGTGATTCCGAAAATATATCAAATCACGTTGCTCAATTAAGCCAATAGCCATAGCTTTAACCAGCAATGTTTCTACATGCATGATTAGAGAGTTTGTCATTTTATTTAACTCCAAATTGCCAATGCGTTTGGCTATGGTAAGGTTTGTCTGGAGAGAAAATCACACTTTCGCGAAATTCCGGCCAATTAATCGCATTTGGCATTCTCTGGGTTTCAAGACAAACGGCAATATGTTTTGGGGAGGTGAAATTTGCAGAGTAAACCACACAACATGGTTCATCGGTAATAATTTCTAAAGTTCGTCCATTTAACGGATCACATAGTCGAATTGGTAGTGTATTGTCTAAGACAAATGGATGATCATAACCTTGATTGGCTAACTCTAGCTGGGGATGTTTTGCGTAAATATCCCTATCCAGAGCTTTTGCTTGACGAAAATCAAACGGTGTCTCAGAGACAGAGCATAGTTTACCAGTTACACAACCAGTTGCATCAATTTCAGCAAAGTGTGCTGCGGCTATTTCCAACTCCATTCCCCGAGCATTTTTACCCGCGCTTAAATCAAAGTAGCTGTGATTGGTCAGATTGATAATTGTCGTGCGATCACAAGTTGCACTATAACTAATAGTTAGTCGATTATCACGAGTAATTTGATAGCGTACTTTAAATGTTACATTTGCCGGGAATCCAGCCGCACCATCCGGACTAAAGTGGCTTAATTCTGCACCATCAGTAAGTAGCGTAACTTGCCAGATTTTTTTGTCAATTCCGCCCGGTCCACCATGGAGGTTATTGCCCAGTTTATTATCATTAAGCTGGTAGACTTGTCCTTCCAGTTCAAATTTAGCGCCAGCAATTCTTCCGGCGATTCTTCCGGTCGTCGCGCCCCAATGCCCGGGGTTTTCCAGATCAAACTCGCTACGACTGAGCACGATATTATCCAGCTGACCTTGTGCATCGTGGCTATAAATTCCACTGATAATTCCGCCATAGTTAAGAAAATTGACCTGAAAACCATTTGCACTAATTAGCTGATATTCAATAATATCCTGTTCTAAATGCTTTGCAATTATTTTTTGTGTGATAGTTACACTCATGCTCTAAACTCCTTCAGTTCGCGTGCGCCATCTCCTGGGCTTACTACATAAAATTCGGCAATTAAATTAGTTTGTTTCTGATATTCAGTAGCAATTTGGGTAATAAAGTCTTCAATACTGTCCGCTTTAACTAAATTAACCGTGCAACCGCCAAAGCCAGCTCCTGTCATTCGTGCACCGATGCAGCCTGAATGTTGCCAAGCGGCAGTTACCAATGCATCAAGCTCTTTGCCTGTTACCGCATAATCATCGCGTAGTGAAATATGTGATTGTTTCATTAGTTCGCCAAATTTAACCAGATCGTTATTATGCAAAGCTACTACCGCGGCTAATGTCCGTTGATTTTCGGCTACCGCATGTCGTGCACGCTGATAGATAGTTTGATTGGTAAATAAGTCCTGATTTTGTTCCAGCGTTTCTACACTTAGTTCACCTAAAGCATTAATCTTCAGGCGTGATTGTAATAGCTTTAGCGCTTCACGACATTCGCCAAGCCGCTCATTATACTTGGAGTCAGCTAAGCTGCGTTGTTTATTGCTATTCGCAATTACTAATTTATATCCTGCAATATTTAATGGTGCATATTGGTAATTTAGACTATTGCAATCGAGTAAAATGGCATGATTCTCTCGTCCCATGGCTGAGGCAAACTGATCCATAATTCCGCAACCCACACCGATATATTTGTTTTCCGCCGCTTGTCCAATTAGTGCAATCTTTACTGGATCATAAGCTGTCTTTAGATAGTCATTTAAAATCGTACCCATAAGTACCTCAATTGAGGCAGAGGATGATAGACCCGCTCCATTAGGAATATTACCATAAAAAATCATATCAAAGCCATGGCTAAGTGTCGCACCCTTTTTGCTAAATTCAAGCATTACTCCTTTAGGGTAATTTGCCCAGTTATGCGCGGTGTTAAATTCCAGATTAGATACTTCAAATTCAATAACTCCTTGTGCCGGGAAATTAAGCGAGTAAAAACGGCATAAGCCATCATTGCGAGCAGCAACTAATGCATAAGTTCCAATGTCCAGAGCGCAGGGGAATACATTTCCACCATTATAATCGGTGTGTTCACCAATCAGATTAACTCGCCCTGGAGCAAAAAATAGGCGCTTTACATTATCGTTGGTGAATAGTTGATTAAATTGTTTAGTTAATTTATTGCTTATGTCTTGCATAATAGCCTCTTCTTAAATAAATTCAGATTCAATTAATACGTCATATGGTTTTAAGGTATAATTCTCAAATACTACGCTCTGGGTATTATGGTTAAGAATAAAACGTTTATTTCCGCGGTAAATCAGCTCTACGCCAAATGGCGCTTCGTAATATTTAATCTGATGTTGATTCGCAACTTTCTGTGCAAGTTTACACCAAAACTCATCTTCGGCAACCGCAGTGCTGACATGAATTAATTTACCACTACCAATCTGGCTTTCGGTTACCGCAAAATAATCCGCAAATTCATCAGTATATCGATAGAGTCCTTGCGCTTGTGTTGAATCTACAAGCTCCAACATATCACGCCATACACTTGCCGAGAATTTACCTTCGGCACCAATGATCTCTTCGTGACGTGCATTACCTAATGATTCAATATAATAACTCTTGATATTGGCTAACTTTAACCACGGATTAGCCTGATTAAAATAGACTGCATTATCATAATCCTTAATTCCGGCTCTAAAGCTACTGATTACTGTACCACCATTATCCATGAATTGTTTTAATTTCTCAATTTGCGGTGCAGCTAATAACATTGGCGCTGGTAGCAGGATAACCGAATAAGAGTCAATATCATGGCGAATGTCAATTACATCAACCGGTATGTTGAGGCGTTTAAAACCCTGATAGAGCCGAAAATGTTCATGCTGAATATCTAGTCCGGTCGATTGTGGTTGAATTTTCCAGGCATAAATATTATCTGGATTATAGAGCAGGGCAACCTTGGCATTGATTGGCAAATTTATCTCTGCCTGATGCTCAGTAGCTTCAGCAAAAATTTGTTTCATTTCATGATAACGCGGACCATCCTGATTATCCTGATCAAGTACGCCATAACAAAACTGCTCTGCACCTTTGGTTGCAGTGCGCCAGCGGAAATAAATCAGATTATTACAGCCGTGCAACATCGCTTGCCATGACCAGAGTCGCGCTTGTCCCGGACGCGGCAAGTAGCCCATGATGGTATGCGCTTGTGCGCCGATGAGCTGCTCGGTAATCCAGAAATGTTTGCCGGGTAAAAAGCCACGGGTTTGGTCGAGTTTCATGGCAATTTTGCCATATTCAACTGGTCGCTCCAAACCACCCCATACCGGATAGTTATTTAGTGCAACTATATCCAGCTGCTCAGATATATCAGTGAAATTCTGCGCTTTATTATAGTAATCTCCCGGGAAATTATGCGTAATAGCTTGCGCGGATGATACAATCCCACGTAAAATTTTCGCTTGGCGGGCGGTAAATTTAGTAATCGTTAACGCTCTAAAGCGATAGAAAGCTAGCATCAAACCGGGGTTTTTGGCTGGAATAGTTGGTTTGGGTAATTCTACTTCGCCAAAATCATTGTAGGTTTGTGACCAGAACACCGTGCCAAAACGATAATTGAGATCATCAATTGATTGATATTCCCCTGCCAGATAGTTTTGAAATTCACGCTCACAATGTTCACAATAACACCAGTCGCTGGTTTCATGCCCAAGTTCATTATCAATCTGCCATGAAATTACTGCCGGATGTTCTCGGTAGGCTAATGCCATTTGTTGGGTAATTTTATCACTGCGTTCCAAATAAATTGGTGAATTAAGGCAGGCTTGGCGCCGCCCGCCAAAATGGCGCTTGATACCAAACTCATCCACCGAGAGCACTTCTGGGTGCGCTTTAGCCAGCCATGCGGGTAACGTTGCGGTTGGCGTACCCAACATAACCTTGAGACCATAATCATCGGCACGATCTAAGACATGGCGGAAATAATCAAACTGAAAATTATCCGCGCTTGGCTCCATCAGATGCCAGGCAAATTCAGCAATCCGGATACAGTTAATATTTGATTTAACCATTCGTGCTAAATCTTGCTCTAACCATTCGTTGTCCCATTGTTCGGGGTAGTAATCAACGCCTAAGTACATGTTAAGTTCCTATAAATTATCGAGTTATTGTAATGTTTTTGGGTTTGAATATATTCTTTTTTATCTTTTTATAGCTTCATTAAATCTGGGAAATCAGTAATAATATTAGTTTCTGATTGTTTAAGAAGTTTATTCATCAAGTCTATTTGGTAACCATATAACAATGTACATATTTTTATTATACGTAATATTGTGTTATTTATTATTAAATCAATATTGGTATTTTGGTTATCATTGCCATTACACCAATTATTTAATATGTATAACAGAGCTTCGTGCCTGTGAAATGATTTTGATGAAAGCTCGTATAAAGTCATTAGTTCATTATTCTTAAGATTATGATTGTCAAGACAAAAGATATCATGCTGTAATAATTTAACAAGCTGCAGTTCAGAAAAAGTTTTGCTCTTAATTTTACTTTCTAAAATTGTGTTGATCTCAGTTTTGAAATTAGATAGAATAGATATCTGATCACCATTTTTTAAATCAAAAATATCAATTACATTTTGAAATGTTTCAATCAAAGTCTCGCCATCTTCTGCATTGTTATTAATTTTATCTTCGAGGTAGACAAAGGTGTTTTCGTTGTATGATTCTAAATTTTCTTGTAGATTATAGTATGCATTAACATATGCAGTATTTAGAATAATACTCCGAGCTACAATGAATAATGTGAATATATGACTATGATTTATGTAGCGATCAATTTCAATTCGCTCCTGATTTTCATGTCTAATTCTCAAATCTCCATACAATATATCGCAATATATACTATCTAAGTATGCACCTGTTGCGGCAATATCTGAATTTATAACGTTTAAATATTGCTTATCTAATTGAACTTTATTCTCAGCTAATGGGTATAGATAATTTTTGCGCCATTTCTTGAAAAAATTCTCTTTTATTTGAAGTGTTTTTTGTGAAACTATGCGAAAATTTCCTAGCTTTTTAATCAATCTACTCATTTTAATTCTCTTCAAAAGACATTAGTAAAATACTTTGCGGGTGCATAATATGTAACTAACTTATAATTTATCATTTTTTTACCTTAGTAATTTTTCTCGTTAGCTCAAAGAAGGGTAGCTTGATTTTTATTTCAGTTTCTTTTTGGCTCACTACTAATTCGTTATCTAACAAATTGGCTATAATGTCAATATTTTCCTCTAAAATGGTAATTTGCTCGGCTTCACTGTTAGTTTTTGATAAACTGTAAATTGCATTTGCTAAGTCTTTTAATTGAGAAAATGCCTCTATAATCGCAATAGTGGTATTTATCGCCATTGGACTTTTTAGAATCGTAGCGAGCATATATAAGCCTTTTTCGGTAAAGGCTTTAGGTGCGTTTGGTGAAAATCTGAGTTTTTTGAGGTGGTCGAAATTTTCGACAACCTCTGTTTTCTCGGTGTTTGATAGTTCAATGATGTATCCGCTGGGGAATTTATCTGGGTTGTTTTTTACTGCCTCATTAATCCGTCTGGTTTCAACACCATATAATTGAGCAACATCGCTATCAATAATTACGCTTTGTGCTCTTATCGTTATAATTTTTTCTTTAACTTGGTCATAGTTTACTATCTTCATATTAACCTCGATACGTTTCATCTTTCGGTATTTAACTGATTGCTTTAAATCAATATTTATTTTAAATTTAATTGATGGTACAGCCTACTTAATTTGCTCAATAAGCATCAGCAAAATACTCTGTGGATGCATAATCGGCAACTGTATCCCAATCTCGGCAATAAGCTTACCGCTAATAACCAATTCACCTGTAGACAAGGGAAGCGACTTTTTCATCAAATAACCCGTATTATCCTGCGCATTCAAGAGCTTAACTTTATACATTGCATTGGGGTTGAGGTAGCTAATCCGTAATTTATCAGCAATCATATTGCATGGAAAGTCATTTTGCGCAAGCGCAAATAACGCTTGAGTTTGTGCTGGATTAATGACACCATAGATGTTCTGACCATTATCAATGGTATCAATCCTTACCAAGCGCCCCGAGTGGATTAAACTGCGATATTGCTTGTATAATTTTAGATAGTGTGCTAATTGCTGACATTCCGCATCGGTTAATTCTAGTAGGTTTTGTTCAAAACCAAGGTGTCCAAAGAAATTAGTTAAGATGCGGTATTCCAGTGTGCTTAAACGATTGGTAGTGTGTGCTTGCGCTGGACCAAAATGCGAGCCCATGATTTCAGATGGGAAGAAATAACTAAATCCGCGCTGAATACTTTGCCGCTCGTAAGGATCATTGCAGTCGGATGTCCAAACCCGATTGGTATAGCGTAAGATGCCCAAATCAGCACGTGCGCCGCCCGATGCACAGCTCTCAATTTCCACTTTAGGAAATTCATGATGTAACTGCTCAATTAAGCGATAAGTTGCCAAGACTTGCTGATGCACTCCGGCTATATCATTAGCTCCACCAGCTTGAACTAAATCGCGATTCATATCCCACTTAATGTAAGAGATTTTATTTTTGCTGAGTAAATCATAGATGCAGTGATGAATATAAGCGTATGCTTCAGGAATCGCTAAATTAAGCGCGTATTGATAGCGCCCCAAAGGTTGCGAATAGCCTTGAACTTGCAACATCCACTCGGGGTGTGTCCGAAATAAATCTGAATCAGGATTAACCATTTCCGGTTCAAACCATAAACCAAATTCCATGCCACGCTTGATAACTTGTTCAATTATTGGAGTTAAACCTTGCGGATGTTTGCCTTTATCAATAAACCAGTCACCGAGTCCGGCACGCTCATGATTACGTCCTTTAAACCAGCCATCATCTAAGATAAATCTCTCTACTCCGATAACAGCAGCACGCTCAATTAGTTGACTGATTTGAGCAAGGTTATGCTCAAAATACATCGCTTCCCACGTGTTAAAATGAATCGGACGATAGGGGAGGTTGTGCGGTATAAATTTATTGCTTTGACGGATAAAATTGTGGAAATTATGGCTAAATCCATTGAGACCCGCAGCAGAAAATGATGCATACAGAGTTGGTGTGCTATAGCTTGCTCCAGTTTCAAGCTGAATTTCACCAGGCAGTAGCTTTTCGCCAAACTGGACTAATTTTCGTCCATCGCTGAGAGTATTCACTTTGTAAATATGATTGCCACTCCAAGCAAGGTGAAAGCCATATACGTTTCCGCTTTGTTGGTTAAAGCCGTTACTACCAACAATTAACAATGGTGGATTATCATTGGAGGTGCGCCCCTTGAGGTTTTCCACCACATAGCCTGGTTGATCAATTTTATTGCGCTGGGTTTGAAATTCATGAATCCAGCGCCCGTGAAATTGGATCATGTCACAAACTTGTGCTTCAAGGGGAAGGCTTAGCCATAATTCATTAAGTTGATAATCTTGCGTAGCAAGATTGCTTAGTGTGATGTTGTGCTCAATAACATCCCATTGATTTAGCACAATGCTAATTTTTAGTTCTAATTCACTTTGCTCATCCTGAGCGCATACCGTTAAGCTATTTTCTGTGCTATCCAGGGAAATAATTTTTTTAAATTGCGGAGCCCAGTTTTTACCATCCGAGCATCCCGCAAGTGCATTAAGCTGAAATCCGCCATTACCCCATAGCGGAACTAAAGTTAGTGGCACATCTTCATCTAAAGAAGCTTGCGGAACAGTGCGGACTAGTTGAACTAATAATTGCTGTTGTTCAGCTTTGGAGAGCTTTAGTGAGTCTCCCCAATAGACAATCTGCGGTAAATCTACATCGTTACAAGCAAGGATTAAGCTACTATTGTTACCATGAAGACTAATGATTTTACTCATGATAAGATTTCATTCTTGCTAACACCCAGTTTAATACAAAGTTTATCCAGCACTTCATCATGGAATTTTTCAGTAAGTTTTACTTTTTTCATAAAAATAATAACTGAGATAATAAACAAAATAATTGGAATTCCAAACATGATTATTTTGAACTTTATAATATTTTCCGGCGCAGATGCAACACTTTGTGCTGTTGCATTATTGGTCATTGCAACCCAAATAGCAGTAAAACCAACGACACCATTCGAAATTGCACCAGCTAATTTATCCAATAACGGTCTTACACAAAGAGTTGTACCTTCGGAACGAGTTCCAGTTTTAAGTTGTCCATATTCCACGCTATCGGTTAACATTAATAAGACACAAACAAACAAAATTGGGTATGGAAAGAAAAATAAAACATAGCCAGTTAAGATGATTGCTAAACTTTTACCAGCAAATCCAAAGATGAATAAGCCAATGATCATGATGGCAATGCCGATACAAAATAGATTTTTACGACCTTTAAATAGGCGGCTTAAAAATGGAAACAATGCTACGGATATAAATCCCAAGACCAAGTTAAGAGTACCGATTATGGCAAAGTCAGAGGCATTACCAAAAACATAGGTGAAATAATATAAAATAAATGCAGTACATATTGTATTAGCTAACGCAAATAATCCGTAAGACACTGCTAACCATAATAATTGATCATTATGTCCAATTGCCTTAAATACTTTTAAAATACTGGTTTTTTCCGAGTTTTGACGGAGTGCTGAAGTTTGCTCTTTAGCACCAATTACGGTAATAATACCACCAATTAGAGAAACTACAGCCACCAGTATTGCAAAAACCAGCCAGCCTTGTTTATCACCGATTACGGTTGCTGATTGGGTATGATTTTTTGAGAAATATATCACAACAGGTACAATTGAAAAGGCAACAATTGACTGTCCAAGTGTTGATGCAATCCTAGCAAAAACTCCAACTGATTCGCGCTGAGCACTGTTGGTTGCTAATGCTGGTATCATGCCCCAAAAGGCAATATCTTTGAATGAGTATACAATATCAAGTACCGCAAATATTACAATAAATAAGATAATATAAAGAAAGGGACTGGAAGTTGACAAACCGCCTAAGTCAGTAAATAACAAGATAATACATACTGAACCGATTGTACCGCCAAAGAGAATCCATGGCTTGAATTTACCAAAACGTGAGCGGGTATTATCTACCACCCCGCCAATCATTGGATCAATAATCAATTCAACAAAACGTAACACAAACAACATGGTAGTTACAATTGCAATCATTTTTTCACTGGTGGCTTCACTGATTCCGGTTTGTCCGGGATTAAATAATTGGGAGGTGATAAACATTATCAGATAAGAGGATAGTGCTGCATAAAATATATCATGCCCGAATGCTCCGCAGGCATAAGAAAAGAGCGTTTTGCCAAAACCTTTAGGTTTTTCCATTACAATATCTCCATGTATAAATGTGTTAGAATCTTGTTGATTAATAAATAAATATATTGATTAAACCAAATTATATGTCAAGCAATATAAAAAGTCAATTACAGATGATGGTGCATTGCAACAATGTGTTACACCATACTACACACTATTTTGGGGATTGATGAACAATATTGTTGATTAAATTGCTGAAAGTAGTTATAATCAACGATGGGAAATATTTTATGTGCAAAGTAGGAGAGCGGCGTGGAAATTAAAGTTAATTCTGCTAATGTGCTATTTTTCAATGCATTAGCTTCAGAAACTCGCTTAAAGATAATTGAAAATTTATTACCGGAACACAAGAATATTAAGGAGCTGGCGCATGAATTGCAGCTATCTTCAACAATCATTGCCAAGCATATTGAAATGCTGGAACAGGCAAAGATTGTAAAATGCGAAAACATTAAAGCTAATCGAGGTACACAAAAAGTCTGTCGGGTCATCTTGACTGATTATCATTTAGTTTTTGAGCAGAAAATTAATAATTCTTTGCAACAGCTGCAACAGTTTGAATTATCAATTGGGCATTTTTATAACTACAGCGTAAGTGGTACATGTGGTTTATCTACGGTAAATGCTTTGATAGGGGTCTGTGATGATCCGCGTTATTTTAGTCATCCTGAGCGTTACAATGCTGGAATTGTCTGGTTTGCACACGGAGAAATTGAATATAATCTGCCAAGTTTTATGTTTGAAAACACAAGCAAGATTAGTGAGCTAGAAATAAGTATGGAGTTATGCTCCGAAGCTCCTGGAATCAATGAAAATTTTCTATCTGATATCTATTTTAGCGTCAATGGTCTTAGCATAGCTAAGTGGATAAGTCCAGGTGATTTTGGTAAACTCAAGGGAGCATATACGCCAAAATGGTGGTATCTGACTGAATATGGTAAACTTGTTACAATAAAGATTACTTCAACTGGAACTTACATAAACGGTGAGCTGGTTTCAAATATTACAATTAGCGAACTTGGTCTATCCCACAATAATGATGCAAAATTCAAAATAATTTCGCCGCGGGAAACCGATAATCCAGGTGGTGTAAATATTTTTGGTAAAGGTTTTGGTAATTACGATCAGGGGATTATTGTTAGTATTTTGCGTAAGTAATCAACTGCGCTGTAGGTATTTATCATCTAAAAATGCACTACAGCACATAGTATATTTACTCTATCTATTATTCAGCACGCATATGTGGGAAAAATATCACATCACGAATTGATGCAGAATCAGTTAGCAGCATTACCAGACGATCAATTCCGATACCTAAACCACCGGTAGGTGGCATTGCATATTCCAGCGCACGAATATAATCTGAGTCATAATGCATGGCTTCTTCATCACCAGCGTCTTTTTGCTCTACTTGTTGTTTAAAACGTGCAGCCTGATCTTCTGGATCATTCAACTCTGAATAGCCATTTGCCAATTCACGACCAACCACAAATAGTTCAAAACGCTCGGTAATCCCCGGGTTAGTGTCAGACTGACGTGCTAATGGAGAAGTTTCAATTGGATGATCCATAATAAAGGTTGGATTCCAAAGTAGATGCTCAGTATTTTCCTCAAAGAGTAAGAGTTGCAGCACTGCCAATGAGTTCGTTTGCGGAGCTTTACGGGTTAATTTTTTAATCTCATCAATTAAGAATTTAACATCGTCAACTTGTTCACTCGTAATTTGTGGGTTATATTTTAGGATTGCCTCAACGATGGTTAGACGATCAAATGGCTGCTCTAAATCAACGGTTTTACCTTGATAGTCAAATACTAGCTTACCAACTGATACCATTGCAGTTTCACGAACGATCTGTTCAGTAATTTCCATCATACGTTTATAATCCGCATAGCTTTCATATAATTCAATCATGGTGAATTCTGGATTGTGGCGCGCAGATAAACCTTCATTACGGAAATTACGATTAATTTCAAAAACTCGGTTCATGCCACCAACGATAAGACGTTTTAGGTAAAGTTCGGGAGCAACCCGTAAAAATAATGCCATATCTAATGCATTATGATGAGTTACGAATGGTTTAGCAGTTGCACCACCTGGAATTGGGTGCATCATAGGAGTTTCAACTTCGAGGTAGTCTTGACGAACCAAGGTTTCGCGAATAGTTTGAATAATTGCCGAACGTTTAATAAATACATTTTTAGATTCATCATTCATGAATAAATCTAGATAACGTTGGCGATAACGTTGTTCCTGATCGCTTAAGCCGTGAAATTTCTCTGGTAGTGGGCGGATATTTTTACTAATCAAGCGAACTTCTTTGGCATCAATACTTAATTCACCAGTTTTAGTTTTCATCAAACTACCGCTAATTCCAAGGATGTCACCGCTATCCGAATGCTTAAATGCCTCATACGCATCTTCACCAATATTTTCTTTGCTAATATAAGCTTGGATCCGACCTTTGGCATCGGCAATAGTCGCGAAAGATGCTTTACCCATAACGCGTTTTAACATCATGCGTCCAGCAACTACTGCATTAGTATCCATAGTAGCCAATTCCTCTTTAGTAAACTCATCATATTTTTGATGAAGCAAAGCAGAATAGTCTTTAGGTTTAAAATCGTTGGGAAATGGGTTTCCTTGTTCACGTAATTTAGCTAATTTTTGACGGCGTTCACTAATTAAGCGGTTTTCGTCCAGAAGAGGGGTAGCGACAGTTTCAGTCATTATAGTTTCATCCTTTTAGCGGCGTTGTATAATTGTTGTAATTAGGTTGTTATTATCGACAGTTTGTTGGATTAATTGATTTCCGGTTTTAGTGCAGAAATCTTGTAGATCTTGCAGCGATGCTGGATCAGAAGTCACAATATTAATTTGTACTCCTGAGTCCAGTGTTGCCAGAAATTTTTTAGTTTTTAAAACTGGAATCGGACAATTTAGACCGGTTAAATTAAGCTCTAACATTTATTTTACCAGTTTTAATCCACCAGTACTGCTTGGGCTTGGATCGCTTGGCGGTGTTGGGTTATAATTTTCCAATTCAAAATGCATTCCTTGAGAACTTTCCTTAGCAAATATTCCCAAAACATTGGCAATCGGAATTGCAATATCTTGTACCACAGCACCAAAAGTTGCCTGAAAAGTTATCCAGTCATTATCAATAAGCAGATCTTTGGTAGCATTAAATGCGATGTTCAAAACGATTTGATTGTTTTTAACAAATTGCTGTGGTACAACCGTATTGGTATCAACAAAAGTCATCAGATGCGGTGTGCAGTCATTATCGACACACCACTCATAAAGCGCTCTAATTAAATATGGTTTTTGGCTTTTCATTTGCATGTTAGTCAATCCACTATTGTTTCATACTACGTTCAGCAGCCGTTAATGAAGCTAAAAAACTTGGGCGGTTGAATTGAGTTTCTGCGTATTTCATTAATGCAGCCCAGGTTTTTTTGACTTCAATTTCATAAAAACCTAAGCGCCATAAAACTGGTAATAATGAAGCATCAAGCAGTGTAAAAGTTGTACTAGCAACATAATCCATTTTTTTATTGTTAGCAAATAAAGCTGCGATTTCATCGAGCGCATTACTAATGACTTTACGTAAACGATCTAATTCTTTTTTTATTTTAGCATCTTTAGTTTGTAGATTCGTGTCAAGAAAACGCACGGGCTGAAATAATTCTTTTTCTAGTTTATGAATGGTCATCCGCATCCGAGCTTTTTCTGCAGGTTCAATCGGCATCATTTGTGGATGAGGAAATCTTTCATCAATATATTCAGATGCTATATTGGTATCTATCAGAATTAAATCACGTTTTTTATTGTTTTTATCAATATCATCAACTAAAACCGGAGTTTCGTTATACGGATTTAGTTGCATTAAATCCTGTCTTGAGTTAGCATTCACATCTATGATTTTAAAATCCATATCTTTTTCGTTAAGAATAATCCGTACACGGTGTGAAAACGGGCATCTTGAGTCTGAGTACAGTTGTATCATCTAAGCTAGATCCTTTTTTAAAAAAGTAAATTGTAACCCATGATTGTAGCAAAATTCTACATTACTTGTCAACAGCTTTTTTTGTAACATCTTGAATTACAATTGAAAATATCTTAAAATAAATATTACAATAGATTTTGAATGGCGCGTTTTTACATATTCTACCAGTGTCACATCCATAAATAGTCTGATCTGGCTTTTTATACGCTCCAATGATAAATGATATAATAATGCTATGTTAATACATTGGAACTAGCTTATCATTATGCAGAATCAAAATCACGATAAATCAAATCAAGCAAAAACGCCGTTGCCTAAACTAAGCAAAACAACTCAAGAAAAGCGCCTATATAATCGTTTGTCTAGTGAAGAAGCACAGGCAAAATTAGCTGCAGAAACTTTTGAGCGTACAACAATCTCTTTTTACCAATATTTTGTCATTGATGATCCAATAATGTTTCGTGATGAGCTATATCTAAACTTCGATAAACTTGGAGTACTTGGGCGAGTATATCTGGCACATGAGGGGGTTAATGCGCAAATTAGTGTTCCTGAACACAATGTTGCTGCTTTTCGTGATTATCTTTATTCGATTAAGGGATTAGGTGGGATTCGTTTAAACATTGCTGCAGATGATGATGGTAAATCATTTTGGGTATTAAAAATTAAAGTACGTGAGAAAATTGTTGCAGATGGAATTGATGATCCTGAATTTTCAATGGAGCGTCGCGGTAAATACCTCACGGCTGAAGAGTTTAATCAAATGACTGAAAACCCAGATGTTTTAGTTGTTGATATGCGTAATCACTATGAATATGAGGTTGGGCATTTTTCAGACGCAGTCGAAGTTCCTAGTGAAACTTTCCGCGAGCAATTGCCGATGGCAGTAGAGATGTTAAAAGAACAAAAAGATAAAAATATCATTATGTATTGCACCGGTGGCATTCGTTGTGAAAAAGCTAGTGCTTGGATGCTGCACAATGGTTTTAAGAATGTTTATCATCTGGAAGGTGGGATTATCAAGTATGCCAATGATGTTAAACAAAAAGGTCTTGCTAATAAATTTCGTGGTAAAAATTTTGTTTTTGATGGGCGTCTGGCAGAACAAATTGGCGATGAAATTATCGCACATTGTCATCAGTGTGGCAAAGCTGCGGATACGCACACTAATTGCGCTAATGAAGGTTGTCATTTGTTATTCATTCAATGTGATGAATGTAAGCATGAGTTTAATGGTTGTTGCTCTCAGGAATGTATGGAAATAATCAATCTTCCCGAAGAAGAGCAAAAAGCACTGCGTAAAGGAATTAATCGTGGCGCTATGATTTTTAATAAAAGAAAGAGATAACGGGAAACATAAAATGTTGAAAAAACCTGAATTATTACTACCTGCGGGTACTTTTGAGCATTTGCAATATGCATTTGATTTTGGTGCGGATGCGGTTTATGCAGGGCAGCCACGGTATAGTTTACGTGCACGAAATAATGAGTTTAAGCTTGAGCAATTACAGTTGGGTATTGAAGAAGCGCGAGCTCGCGGCAAAAAGTTATTTATTGCTAGCAATATTTTACCGCACAATGGTAAAGTTAAAACTTATCTGAAAGACATGGAGCCGCTCATGGCGATGAAGCCGGACGCTTTGATTATGGCTGATCCTGGCTTAATTATGATGGTTAAAGATCGCTGGCCGGATACCGAAATTCATTTATCCGTGCAGGCAAATACGGTTAATTATGCCGGTGTTAAATTTTGGCAGCGTCAAGGCTTGTCGCGAGTGATTTTATCACGTGAATTATCGCTAGATGAAATCGAAGAAATTCGTCAAGAGTGTCCAGATATGGAGATTGAGGTTTTTGTGCATGGTGCGCTATGTATTGCCTATTCGGGACGTTGTTTGCTATCTGGTTATTTTAATCGCCGAGATCCAAATCAGGGAACCTGTACCAACGCTTGCCGTTGGGAATACAGAGTACATGATACCAAGCCCGATGATGCTGGTGATGTTCAGCTGTTGGATGGATTTAATTATAATCAGGAACTCGAGAATGCCAATCAGGCTTTTTCAGCTGCTGGAGGCGTTAGTCGTCATCCATTAGCAAATAAGACTTATTTGATTGAAGATACTACTCGTCCCGGGGATTATATGCCAATTATCGAAGATGAACATGGTACTTATATCATGAATTCCAAAGATTTACGCGCAATCCAACATGTTGAGCGTTTAGTTAAAATTGGGGTTGATTCGTTAAAAGTTGAGGGGCGAACTAAATCAATTTATTATGTAGCGCGAGTTGCTCAGGCATATCGTCAGGCAATTGACGCAGCCGTTGTGGGTAAACCATTTGATCCAAGTTTATTGGCAAATTTAGAAGGCTTGGCTAATCGTGGTTATACTGATGGCTTCTTACAGCGGCATCATGCCGAGGATTATCAAAATTACATCGATAGTCATTCCAAGTCACGTGCTAGCCAGTACGTCGGTGAAGTTTTGGAAGTCGACAATGATGGTTGGGCATTGATTGAAGTTAAAAATAAATTTAGTCTAGGCGATAAGCTTGAGATTCTTCATCCAAGTGGTATGCGTGAGATTGAAATTAGCATAATGAAGAACAAAAAAAATGAAGCTGTCGAAGTTGCGCAAGGTAGCGGTATTTTTGTCAAGATTCCGAATATGCAGGGTATGAAGAAAGCGCTATTGGCACGCTTAATTCCCAATTCAAATTAGTATAAGTCATGAGGTAGGTATATATGAAATTCCTATTTCTCAATATTTTAAAATAATTAAGGTTAAATTTAATGCAAATAACATTATATCAACAACTAGAACAGAAATTCAGAACCGCATTTAATTCTTTAGGGATTGATGCGAGTATTCCGATTGTACTGCAGGAATCAAGTAAGCCAGAATTTGGTGATTATCAGGTTAACGGTGCGATGGCTGCGGCTAAAACACTTAAAATGAATCCGCGGGAATTAGCGCAAAAGATTATTGATAGCGTCGATCTTGGTGGTATTGCTGATAAATTGGAGATTGCCGGTCCGGGATTTATCAATATTACGCTAAATAATCAATATTTGTCTATTTTATTGGCAGATAATATACTGATGGTAAAAGATGATCGCGAACATACCATTGTTGTTGATTATTCTGCGCCCAATCTAGCTAAAGAAATGCACGTTGGGCATTTACGTAGCACAGTTATTGGCGATGCGCTGGTGCGTATTTATGAATTTTTAGGAAATAAGGTAATTCGCCGTAATCATGTGGGTGATTGGGGTACTCAGTTTGGTATGCTAACAGCCTATCTATTCGAACTGAATCAACAAGACAATGCCTCAATTGAGTTGCATGATTTGGAGGAGTTCTACCGTAAATCTAAAGTTCGTTTTGATGAAGATGCTGATTTTGCGAATCGTGCTCGCGAATTTGTCGTGCGACTGCAATCTGGCGATGAGCAAGTATTGGCACTTTGGCAACAATTTGTTGAAACCTCATTGGGGCATTGTCAGGAAGTTTGTGATCGCTTAGGTACAAAACTAACCCGTGCAGATGCGGTAGGGGAAAGCTCTTACAATGATTTACTGGCACCAATGGTGTTACGTTTAATGAATTCAGGAATTGCGATTGATAGTGAGGGTGCTAAATGTGTATTTCTTACGCCTGAAGAACTTGGTAGCAAAGATGAAACTCCATTTATCATTCAGAAAAAAGATGGTGGCTACTTATATGCTACTACTGATATTGCCGCAGTCTATGATCGAGTAAATAATTTAGGTGCTGATCGTTTGGTTTATGTAATTGATGCGCGTCAGTCATTACATTTAAAACAATTATTTGTAGTTAGTAAAAAAGCTGGAATTGCACCACAAAAAACTAAAATGGAACATTCAGCCTTTGGGACGATGATGGGTGAAGATGGTAAACCATTTAAAACTCGTTCTGGTGGTACGGTAAAATTAATTGATTTAATTAATGAAGCAATCGAACGCGCTGAAACTATGATTCGTGAACGTAATCCAGAGTGGGCTGAAGAAGATGTTGTTACCTTGGCAAAAGTCTTAGGTGTTGCTTCAATGAAATATGCTGATTTATCTAAAAACCGTCTGAGTGACTATATCTTTAGCTTTGATAAGATGTTAGCATTTGATGGTAATACTGCACCATATTTATTATATGCATACACTAGAATCAACAGTATTTTTAATAAAGCTGGTTTAAAGCGTGAAGATTATCTTGGTGCTACAATTGTTATTAATGAATTTGATGAGCATCGTTTAGCGGTACATATTGCTAAATTTGCTGAGAAATTACATCAGACGGCTAAAGAGAACTATCCGCATTATCTTTGTGGCTATATTTATGAATTGGCTGGCTTATTTATGAAGTTTTATGAGTCATGCCCGATTTTACGTTCAGATGTACGCGACGATGCTAAGCATAATAGGTTAGCCCTGACGGCATTAGCTGGTGAAACCTTGAAATTAAGCCTTGATTTACTAGGTATTCCAGTAGTTGAACGGATGTAGTCTAGTTAGTGTCTTTATTCATGTGGTAACTAGGCAGATTTTTTTAAAAATTATTTTGTTGTCATTATCTCCTTGAAACGGCGTAAGATTTTGCGAAAATGCTTCCAAAAGCTCTGTAGTTGCTAACAAAAAGATTTGACGTTATGGTTTTGATTGTGTGATAATACCGTTCTGCCGCAAAGAGTCGGTAGCCGAAAAACGGAATTAAAACAGATCTTTAACAAGAAAAAC
>JAIEPY010000077.1 GCA_019748155.1 Burkholderiales bacterium
TAATTTTAAATCCATTGGATTACAATTTAGTGATTGTATAAATTTAGCTTAGCCTATAGGAGGCTGAGCAGTAACTAGATTATTAAAAATGATTTCACCGGCAGATACCTTTAATTTTATTGGATGAGGTATATCAATAATCTCTTGAGGGATTTGCATAATTGAAAATGAAGATCTAAACCGCGCAACCATGTGTGAAAAATCTTTTATTGCATTTATAGCCGCCCACATATTATCAATGAAAACATATGCCATAGCCATAATAAACGCAATATCGCCTACACTAATATCGCCACTATTCTTAAGATAAATCATATAAATAAATAATAATGCCATGAATATCAAATATATCGCTGCTTGTAAGCAAGACATAATAAAATCTATCTTGCACCATTGTAATGCGAGAGGTTTATATTTTTTTTCATATTGTTCATTTATTTGATGTTCCTCATATTGTTTTTTTGCATAGGAACAAACAGTAAAAATATTTGAAATATTATCAGCCATATAACCAACTATTTTATGCCAAGCATTCTCTTTTGTTTTCTCTATGAAATTAAGCTTTTTACCAAAAAATATAGAAACTACCCCTTGAATAATGGCAAAAATTATAACTATCAAAAATATTTTCCAATTAACACAAGCAAGTCCAATGCCACTAACAATAGTCGTCAGAACAGGTTTGCTAACTTGATATTCAAGTGCATTATGTAGCTGTTGACACCCATCATTGATGCCTTTCACTTTACTTGTGATTGTTCCAGTTAAGTTATTTTGAAAAAACCGATATGAGTGATTTGAAACATAATTATAAACTTTGTGCATCACGCTTTGCATTATGTATGGCATGGATTTCCATGCAGCAAAATTATGAAGCCGCCAGCAAATTTCTAGCCAAGCATTGATACCAATAAACAAGATGATAGGGTAAATAGCTAAATGTAACGTAATTTGTGATTTTACAGTGAATAAATCTATCAATAATTTGATTGCATAATTGTATATTAATGGGAAAATTGCATTAGCAAATGGCGCCTGCATCATCAATAAATACCACCATTTATATGGTTTGATGACAGACCATAGGAATGATAATACTGTTTGTGGCTTATACATGGTTGTTTTTGAAAATGTGTGTCGCACTCAATTATCTTTCTAAACTAGAGGTATATACTACACCTACTAGCTTACACTTAAAACTGGCGTTTAATTCGCACTAGCTGCATAATAGCGACGGATATTTCTTCAATCGATTTATGGCTTGTGTTCAGAAAAGGTACGCCACAATGATTCATAATGCGTTCGGCCGCCTGAATCTCATTAACACAGGTATTTAACTGTGCGTATTTACTATTTGGTAAACGATGACTCCGGATAGTATGTAAGCGCTCGGTTTCAATACTCAAACCAAATAGCTTGTGATGGTAGGGAACCAGTGCTTTAGGCAAATGATCGCTTTGTAAATCTGCTTCAGCTAATGGATAGTTGGCAACTTTGATACCATAATTAACCGACAGATAAATGCTGGTTGGGGTTTTCCCCACTCGCGAAACACCGATAATAATAATATCAGCCTCATCATAGTGCTTGCTGCTTACACCATCATCATTATCTAAGGAATAATGAATCGCATCAATCCGATGGTTGTACTTATCTTCATCACCAATTCCATGAACCTTACTAATTTCCAGCGTTGCCGGGCAACCAAGTTCTGCTTCCATCCTGCCAATAAAAGCATCAAAAAAGTCAAGGGTTAAGGCATAATCCACGTCCAAAAGTTTACGCAAATTTGGCGTAATTACACTGGAAACAATAATTGGTTTTACACCATCGGTTAAAAAACGGTTTTTGACCCGAATTAACGCCTGACTTATTTTAGAAGATGTATCGACGAACGGAAAACTTTCTTTACGGAATTCAATCTGTGGGAATTTGCCTAATAATGCAGCCCCAAGCTTTTCGGTGGTAATACCAGTTTGATCAGAGATGTAGAACACAGTTCGCATAAATACTCCAAATAGGTTATAATTACTCGTTTTTACTTAGAACTTTGAATTGCGGGATAGTCCAAGCAATTACCTGACGATATTGTAAAGGGTTGTAACATATGCTAACAAATTTATTTCGAATAATTTCTCCTCGTCTGACATTTGCACTGATTTTTATATTTTGCGCATCTTCAATAGGATATGCTTTTTATTCACAAATCTACAACGGCGCACAACCGTGCCCACTATGCATTGCACAAAGAATTATCTACGGTTTTCTCGGGCTACTTAGTCTTATTGCATTAATTAACAATTGCAAAGGCTTTGGTAATCGTATTTACGGAATCCTATTACTTGCTATTGCATTATTTGGAGTTAAAACCGCTTACCATCATGTCTGGCTACAAAGTTTACCACCGGATCAATGGCCAGCTTCATGTGGTATGCCATTAGATATTTTATTTAAAAAAATACCACTAAGCGGATTCATTAACACAATTTTAAGTGGCACTGCCGAATGTGCGATGGTGAACTGGAAAGTATTTGGTTTTAGTGGACCATTGCTTAGTATGTGGGGATATGTACTGGTGGCAGTTGGCGCATTTTATGTATTGATCCAGCGCAGACCTAAACAGAGACTATATTAAAAAAACATGCGTTACTACAGCCCGGCTAAACTCAGACAAATCAAGCGCCATTTACGTAATGGTGGCGTAGTTGCCTACCCTACCGAATCTTGCTATGGATTTGGCTGTGATCCGTTTAACTACTCCGCCATTAACAAAATAATTCGGCTCAAAGGGCGCAACAAAGCCAAAGGAATGATAGTCATTGCAGGTGGTGTAGCCCAGCTGCAAAAAGTTATTAAACCATTAAACTCAACTGAAAAACCCCAGCTTACGCAGTATTGGCCAGGTTTCTATAGTATTATTTTGCCGGTTAGCCGCCAGATTCCACGTAACTTAATTGGCTCACACCGCAAAATCGCAGTACGGGTTACGCGCCATAAACTAGTTAAACAGCTAACTTGTGCGTTACATATGCCATTGGTTTCAACCTCGGCCAATAAATCAGGACATCAATCAATCAAAACTTATCGCGAATGCGTGCGTCAATTTGGCAAACAGCTAATGGTACTCTCAGGAGCAACTAATTTCGCGAAAAAACCATCCACGATTATTGATTGGGAGAGCAAAAAAACTCTCCGCTAAGCAAAACTTGACTACTTCAACACCCTAATCACGCTCTTTCGAGTAAGCGCAAAGCTTTCAAAATCCGTTTAGCAATTTTACGGTCTTTACCCTGATATGGATAGGTATGAATATGAATCGCCGGATTAAAATTCAGCTCAATTACTGCGTAATTATTCTCCGGGTAGGGGTTCTTAATATCACGAATCATCATATCAACCCCGCAAATCAAAGCTCCGACACTAGCAGCCGCTTTTACCGCAATTCGCTTATAGGCTTTAGGAATTACATCGGTAAAATCTAAAGAGTCCCCTCCGGTTGAGATATTTGAATTTTCACGTAGATAAATTTTTTGCCCGGCACTCGGTATAGCTTCAAAATCAAGCTTTTGCTGTGCTAAAAACATTGCTTCAGCTTCACCGAGTCGAATTTTTTCCAGCGGTGTAACATAGCCAAACCCACGTAATGGATCTTGATTCTTTGCCACAACTAACTCACGGATACTCTTCACGCCATCAGCAATTACATTTGCTGGCTCACGGTGAAGTATCGCAACGGTTTGCCCTTCGATCACAAAGAAACGATATTCTTTGCCTGCCACAAAATCTTCAACCAAAACCTTACGATCATGTCCAAAGGCAATCTCCAAGGCGCGCTGATACTCAGCTAGTTCAAACCCAGCTTTAAATATTGTGATACCCAAGCCATAATTAGTTGAATTAGGTTTAATAACGATTGCTTTATCACAAAATAGCGGATAATCAATCAGCGCTGTTTGCATATCAGAGTAGCTTTCACCATTTGGAACAACGACTTTGCTTCGTGCAACCAGCTCCTTGGTAACAACTTTATTGCCCATAGCCAAAATCGTCGCATAATTATCCAATGAAGTTTTGGTTGCCTGTTTAATAACTTCGCGATTACCATTATTGCTTAACTCAATAAAATTATCTTGCCGATCCAAAAAATTAAATTTTACTCCACGCTTAATCGATTCTTTAAGCAAAATCTGGGTCGATAACTCCAAGTCTTCAAAGCCACAAAATTTATAATAGGTCTGTTTGCTTAGTTCCAAGTAGTTAGTAGCCTGCGTCATAAAGTAGTCGCTATAACCATGCTTTATTACTGATTTTACTACTTGACAGGCATAACTGGGTTTATCCGCAATCAAAATTTCTTTATAACGTTTCAATACCGCAAGGCTATCTTCCGCCACACCCAAAGCATGCAAAGTAGAATAAACCTCATCTAAAACTTCAACTCCGCGTTCTTTAAGATTGCGTGTTTCACTACTCGAAAAATGCAGACGAATTTCTTCGCCTCGATCAGAGTCTGCTGCCAAAATCTGATTTTCGTTTGCTAAACGATATTCTTCATCACTCATCCAAAAATCTGGCGCAGCCAAAGAATAAACTAATAATAAATGTATTAGGTCCAGAGAATCTTGCGTAATGCCAACTTTGGTTAAGGGGTTCAAATCCAATGTTCTTATTTCAACATAGTTAATCCCGTTATTGTAAAGATCATCCAAGACACCACTCTTGCTCGTTCCTTTGAGGCGTAATTGTGAATAATATTCTTTAGCTGCAATAATATGTCCGTCGGCAATTGCATGTTTAATATCCGCAATATAATCATAAAGTGAGTTATAGGATACATAGAAATATTCTAAATTACGATAACCGCTGATCCCGTTACGAAAAGAGTTTGCACCTTTAAAATTATAACTATCTTCAGTTAATTTTTGTTTTTCACGTTTACTACACGCAATATAAGATTCGTGCGCAACTGAATTAGCACCAGTCAAATGGATCACTAACCAGCAAAACTTTAAGTAATAACGTGCTACTTTAAGGTAAACCTGGTCGCGAAACTCACGAAAAGATAGATTATCTGGATTGGCACAATACATCAATTTTAGAAATTTATCACTAAAGGAAAAATTAAAGTGTACTCCTGATAAAAGCTGTTTGCGTTTACCGTATTTGTGCGCTAAATATTCACGATATTCAGTAATCTCAGGATCTTCAAACTGAGCTTCTTTAATTAAATTATCATCATTAGGTAAACGCGGTGGTAGTGAATACGGCCATAAAACCTCATCTTTTAGTTCTAGCGATACCAAATCATGAAGAGCTTCCATAAACTTTAGCGCAGCAGCTGGTGAATTAAACGGTGGTGTAACCATCTCAACTTGGGACTCGGCAAAATCAGTCGTAATGTATGGATGCTTGGCTTTATCACCAAATACTTCAGGATGAGGCGTTAATGCCAGATTACCACTCATGTCGGTGCGAACATTTTCTTTTTCTAAGCCAAAATTACCACTTAGTAATAAACCACCTAGCTTATGCTCTTTAATTAAGTTATAGAAATTCACCGCTACTCCTTTAGATTATAGAAAACTATACTCACAATATATATAATAATACCCCTTATTATATCCTCAAACTTAAACCCCGTACAATCATAAATGAGAAGCTATATTCAGCTATAGTATAATATCGTCAAACTGAGGGGAAGATGGGATATGCAAAAAAATACTCTAGATTTATTAATTGGTAATTTATGGCAAGTTGATTCGGTTAAATTAACGGCGTTATGTCAAAATAGCGGAATTCCACTACCACAACTTCGTCAAATAACGATGCCATTAGCTCAACAGTCACAAACATTGTCAGCAGAAGTTATTCGAACAAGCATACCACCTGTTGTAACTCTAAATCAAAAAGCGCCAGTAGCCCCAAGAGAAGCAGCTAAGCCATACACACCACCCCCATTGGTAACCAATAACCCACAACCGACAATGGCAAATACACTCGAAAATATGAATTGGGAACAACTTGCTCATAAAGTAAGTATCTGTGAAAACTGTAAGCTTTGCGAAAATCGTACTCAAACTGTCTTAGAACGAGGAAATCGCAATGCCAAGTGGATGTTTATTGGAGAAGGTCCGGGTGAGCAGGAGGATTTACAAGGACGCCCATTTGTCGGAGCATCAGGTCAGCTCTTAGATAAAATGATTGCAGCTATGAAATTAAATACAGAAAATGATGTTTATATTGCCAACGTGATTAAATGTCGTCCACCACGCAATCGTAACCCAGAGCCAGAAGAAATAAGCTCGTGTAAAAATTATTTGTTACAACAAATTAACCTAGTTAAACCACAGATAATTATTACGCTTGGGCGTTATGCGGTGCAGACTCTATTAGATACTGAACTAGCCGTTGGTAAACTCCGTGGCAAGCTACATCATTATCAGGATATTCCGTTAATTGCTACCTACCACCCATCATACCTACTGAGAACCCCTAGTGCTAAAAAAGATACCTGGGAAGACCTGCAGCTGGCAATGCGAAGCTATAATACCCAAGCAGATTTATCATCCTAAGCTATTTAAGTGGATGATAACGCCGGCGATGATCTATCGACAATAAAATCCCAAAACCAATCATAATTACAATCGTGGCAGTACCACCATAACTAATCAAAGGTAATGGCACACCAACTACCGGAAAAATGCCACTTACCATACCCATATTAATCAGAACATATAAAATGAAAGAAAGAGTAATGCTCCCAGCCATAGTTTGCGAAAAACGATCTTGTGCCAGACGGGTTATTCGTAAACCGCGCAGTGCAATCAAGAGGTAAAGAGCTAAAATTATCCCAACTCCAATATAACCAAACTCTTCAGCCAATACCGTTACCACAAAATCAGTATGTTTCTCAGGAATAAAATTCAGATGAACCTGACTACCATGTAAATATCCCTGACCGTGCAAACCACCAGATCCAATCGCAATTACCCCCTGAATAATATGATAACCTTTGCCCAAAGGATCTGACTGCGGATCAATCAAAGTTAAAATCCGATGTTTCTGATAATCTTTCAATAAGCCCCAGATCAGCGGACTAGATGCTATAATAGATATCAAACTAATAATCATTACTTTCCACGGCAATCCAGCAAAAAACAACACAAAAAAACCCGCAGAAAAAACTAAAATCCCCGTACCCAAATCAGGTTGCTTGGCAATCAAAGCAAATGGAATAGCAATAATCACAAAACCCAAAATATAATCTTTGTAGCTAAGAGCATGATCTTTAAACGATAGAACGTATGCAACTAATAGTGGCACCGATAATTTACATAGTTCAGAGGGTTGAATCCTGAGGCCAAGATTAAGCCAGCGACGCGCTCCATTAACCTTGACTCCAATGACTAAAACCAACGCAATCAGGATTAACGAAATGATATATAACGGCAGCGCAAAAGAACGAATCCGGTTAATATGAACCCCTGCTACGACTAGCATAATAATAAAAGAAATACCAAGATAGACACCATCATTATACATTCTGGTCATTACTTGATCGTTGGCGGAGTACTGGATGAAGCCATTGATTACAAATAAACATAGCAATAATAATATTAAAAGATAATCAAAGTTTAGCAAATACTGCCAGAATTGGCGAAGCTTACTCGCTTGTTGCTGTTGAATCATCAGTATTACCTCCAACATCATCATTGTCTACATCAGAACTTAAATCATCTGCTTCATCTGTAACAGCAGGTACTGATGGACTAGATGAAGCAGCTGGTTTAAAACGTTTATAACGAACTTGTGACTCTATAACGCTACTTTCTGAGGCTAACAAATAACTATCAAAAATCTGGCGCACAATCGGGCCTGCGGCACTGGCACCCCAACCACCATTTTCAACTACTACGGCTATCGCAATTTTAGGATTTTCAACAGGGGCAAAAGCAATAAACCATGAATGGTCTTTATATTGACTACCACTAAATTTAGATTTACGTGAATTCTGTTGTAACGCAACCACCTGAGCCGTTCCAGTTTTGCCCGCCATAGTGTATTTAGTTCCAGCACCAATTTTAGATCCTGTACCAATTTGCATTACCCGCTGCATCCCAAGTTTAACTAAATCTAAATCTGCTTTACTTATTGGAATTTTCACAGCTGATTCCTGATAAGTACTGACTACAGCCCCACTTTTATTTAAAACACGATTTAATAAATGCGGACGATGTGCCACACCATCATCAGCTAGGATGCTAGTCGCATAAGCCATTTGCAACGGTGTATAGTGATTGAATCCTTGCCCTATCCCCATGGTAACACTATCTGCAGGTAACCAGCTTCTTTGATATGGATCTTTGGCAAAACGTTTAGCTTTCCATGCACGCGATGGCAATAGCCCACTATTCTCCTGTGGTAAGTCAATCCCAGTCTTACTTCCTAAGCCAAAGAATGGTAAGGTTTTATCCATCCGGTCAATCCCCATGTCCAAGCCAAGCTTATAAAAAAACGCATCTGAAGAATGAGTCACTGCATCAACGATTCCAATAGTACCTAGTACTTCATTACCGCTATTACGAAAGCGGTGTGAAGAACCCGGTAAAGTAAAAAACCCTACATCATGAAAGCGGTAGTTAGCATTACGAACACCCAAATAGAGTGCTGCCGCTGCCAAAAAAGGTTTAAAGGTTGAGCCAGGTGGATAAGTACCCTGAATGGTACGATTTAATAATGGATTTCCTTTATCTTGCTGAAGCTCATCCCAGTCATTAGGAGTGATTCCATCTAAGAATAAATTGGCATCATAGGATGGTTTAGAAACAAAAACTAAAACACCACCAGTTTGTGGGTCAAGCGCAACAATTGCGCCTTTATGATCTCCCAACAGCTGAGATGCCTTTTGTTGCAAGCTATTGTCAATCGTTAGCTGCAAGGTATAGCCATCGACTGCCGGAGTATTGCTAATTAAGCCAACCTCATTGCCAAACGCATCGGTGCGAATGATTTTTTTACCAATTGAGCCGCGCATCATAGATTCGTACTGCTGCTCAAGACCACTTTTACCGATATAGTCATTTGCAAGATAATTTTTTAATACGCCACCTAAACCAAGCTTCTTTTTATCTTTCTGGCTCACTCGCCCAACATAGCCAATACTGTGTGCATAAAGATCAGAGAAAGGATAATAACGTTTGGTATGTGCAAAAACATTTAATTCAGGAAATAGATAATTATGCGCGGTTAAATTAGCTACTTCGGTATTGGATAAATCATCTTTAATAATGACCCAATCAAAATTTTTTGCCTGCTTTAATTGTTTATAATATTTCTTTTTATCAAACCCTGTTAAATTGATCTGGCTTTCTAGTTGGCTAAAGGTTGATTCAACGCTTTTAGCATCTTTTGGTAAAATAGCTACGGCATAGGATACTCGATTATCTGCCAGAACAACGCTTTCACGGTCAATAATTCCACCGCGTACTGGCTGCGTTGCTACGATTGAAGAATAATTATCTACCGCTTTAATTAACAACTCTTTATGATCAGAGATCTGCAAATAAGCATAACGAGCATAGAGAATAGCAATCCCAATTAAGACAAAAAGATAGGCAGCAATTATTCGTGATTTAGTCATAGAAAATGATATCAGAAGAACGCAGATTAACAAATTTTTGTAAAATGAACTGAATAAGCGGCATCAATACCACAATTTCAAAAACTAAACTACCTAAGGAGGTAAATACCTTGCCGACAATCATATCAATCAAATAGATAATAAGTAGCAAAATGGAGAAAAATATATTCGCCATTATCGTTCGTGGTAGCCAATTACTAACCCGATAAAAACTGGTGAATTTGGCACTGAAGATACTCAGTATAGTAATTGCCAGCAAGTGACTCCCCAAATACCAATGTCCAAATAAATCAGCTAATAAACTTAATATAATTAACTGCATCCAACTATAGTTACCGCCCATTAACAGGCAAACTAGAAGGATCGCCAAAATATCAACATAAAATATAGTTAGATTATTAATCAGAAACTGAGCAAAAACCAAGACGATACAAAATATTACTAAGCGTAAGTTATTTACTATCATATTTTAGTACCAAAACATATTGTAATTGATGGAAATCTACAACAGGCACGCATAATGCACTATTAAATCCGTTATTTTCATAGAAAACTTTAACTACTTTAGCAACAGGAATTCTTGCTGGGTAAACATCATCCAAGCCGGTTGTTTCTAAAATATCTCCAGCCTGAATTTTGTCATTCTTATCCAAATAACGGACAATTATATTGCCATTACCACTACCTTGAGCTAACATTTTGGATTTAGTTATTGATTGTTCAACATAGATTTTAAACTCTGGATTGGTAATAAGTGTCACCTGAGAACTATTGCTATTTACATTAAAAACCTGACCAATTACCCCATCTCGATTAACTACCGCAGACCCAATCTGTGAACCTTTGTTACTTCCAACATCAATAAGCATTTGATTATTAACAAAAAAATTCACATCTAAAATAGCCTTAGCGACAATCTGATTAAAATCATCATAGACTCCATTCGGGTTAAGTTGATTAACCGCCGTCGCATCTTGAGTTTGGTTTTTACTTTGCTTTAGTAATAATGAGTATTCTTCAATTTGTTTTTTTAATTGGGCATTTTGAGATGCTAATTCCTGTTGTTGGGTCGTATGGAGCAAAACTAGGCGCGGATAGCTTTGAATGCGGTAAAATAAAAGCGAAGTTTGCTTTTGCATCCAAATCACGACATCATCACGAAGATTGCTAATAAAAGAGTATTTATCAAATGCAATAAGGCCTATACTAATTAGTATAAGCCATAATTTGAATTTGCGCATTACCTGGTGCGACTTAAATAAACATTATTTGACGCTAAGTGATCCAGCGCCATGCCACAACCTTTCGCAACACAAAGCAAAGGATCTTCAGCAATAATAACCTCTAAATGGGTCGCCTGAGAAATCAGAGTAGCAAGCCCACGAAGTAATGCTCCTCCTCCGGTTAAAACTATTCCAGAATCCATTAAATCCGCAGATAATTCTGGCGGAGTCAATTCTAATGCTTGTTTCACGGCGGTAATCATTTGCTCCAGCGCATCACTCAATGCGCCACGAATTTCACTGGAAGAAATAGTAACTTTTTTAGGTAAGCCATCATAAACACTACGCCCACGAATTTCCATTTCACCATTATCCGCATCTGGATGTGCAGAACCTATTTGTTTTTTTACCTCTTCAGCAGTCGCATCACCAATCAATAAGCCATGTTTACTACGAATGTGATTGGTTATAACTTCATCCAAGCGATCACCCGCAACCCGAATTGAGTTAGCATAAACCAAACCGCCAAGTGAAATAACGCCAACTTCGGTAGTTCCACCACCAATATCAACGACCATCGAAGCACGTGGTGACTCAACTGGTAATCCAGCACCAATTGCCGCAGCCATGCCCTCCTCAATAATTTCAACGCGTCGTGCACCAGCTGCCAGTGCAGAATCTTTGATTGCCCTGCGCTCAACCTGAGTTGAACCACAAGGTACACAAATCACTATAGTCGGCGGAACTGACATTAGTCTTTTTTGATTGGCTACTTTTTTAATAAAGTATTTAATCATCTGTTCAGTGACATTGAAATCGGCAATAACCCCGTCTTTCATCGGGCGAATTACTTCAATTTGTCCGGGAGTCTTCCCCAACATAGTTTTAGCCGCCTGTCCAACTGCCAGAATTTTTTTGCCCATGCCACTTTTATCAACAGCGAGAGCCACCATCGATGGCTCATTAAGGATAATACCTTTTCCTTGCATATAAACAAGAGTATTAGCTGTTCCTAAATCAATGGCAATGCTACTTGAAAAAAAACCCAAAAGTCTTTTTAACATTGCATCCTCATTTTAAAATCATTATATATTCTTAAACTATAAACGTAAATCAGATTCATTATAATATTGGTATTATTTAGCGTTTACTAATGCCTTAGCAGTATCTAACATGCGGTTTGAAAAACCCCACTCATTATCATACCAAGCAAAAATCTTAACTAAATTACCATCCACACGAGTTTGTGTTGCATCAAAAGTTGATGATGCACTAGTATGGTTAAAATCTATCGAAACTAATTTTTGCTCATTATAAGCTAAAATACCCTTTAAGGCACCTTCAGAAGCGTCTTTTATTAATGAATTGATTTCTTCTTTAGTCGTTGCACGTTTTGCAGTAAAGGTCAAATCAACTAAAGATACATTAATCGTTGGTACACGCACAGCTAAACCATCCAGTTTACCCAAAAGTTCAGGAACAACTAAACCAACGTTTGCGGCAGCGCCTGTTTTAGTTGGAATCATTGACATAACAGCAGAACGAGCACGACGAGCATCTGAATGATAAACATCAGTTAAAACCTGATCATTAGTAAAAGCATGAATTGTCGTCATTAAACCGTGTTCAATCCCAATCTTATCATTTAAAACTTTAGCTACCGGAGCTAATGCATTAGTAGTACACGAAGCATTTGACACTACAGTCATACCAGCTTTTAAAACGCTATCATTTACACCATAAACAATTGTTGCATCCACGTCTTTATCGCCAGGCGCAGATAAAACAACACGTCTAGCACCAGCGGCAATATGTGCGCTGGCTTTGGCTTTAGAGTTAAATACTCCAGTACATTCCATAACTACATCAATTTCTAAATCTTTCCACGGTAAATTTTTAGGATCACGTTCCGCTAAAAAACGAATAAGATGTCCATCAATAGTCAAACCACCATCAACTACTTTAACTTCGTGATTGAAATAACCTTGTACCGTGTCACGTTGTGTAATCAATGCTTGAACATCTAAATCGCCACCCAAATCATTAACTGCTACTATTTCAAATTCATTTGTACGTTTTGACTCAAATAATGCACGAAGAACGTTACGACCAATGCGACCATATCCATTAATTGCTATTTTAATTTTAGACATAATTTATTCCTTATAAAGTTAATTTTCATCTATGATTATACTATTTAAACCCAAATAAATCAAGGTTATTATACTACTAACTTCGCCAAAACTGCATCGACAGTAAATCCAAAATGAGCAAATAATACTCCAGCGGGAGCAGACTCACCAAAGCTATCCATCGCGATAATCACACCGTCAGTTCCCACATATTTATACCAGCTATCAGCAACCCCAGCTTCAATTGCTACCATTTTCTTAGCACCAGATAGAACTTGTTTACGATATACTGCATCTTGCCGATCGAACACATTGGTTGAAGGCATAGAAACAACACGTACCGTCTTGCCTTGTGCTCTTAATTTATCAGCAACATTAGTTGCTAACTCAACTTCAGAGCCAGTAGCAATAATCGCATAATCCGGAGTAGTACCACCACCTTGCAAGACATATCCGCCACGTGCAATATTCATTAGCTGATTGTGATCGCGGGGCATAAATTTCAGATTTTGACGCGAAAATACGAGTGAACTTGGACGAGTAGTATTGCTAATTGCGCTCCCCCATGCCGCCATTGTTTCAACCGTATCACATGGACGCCATACATCCATGTTTGGAATCACGCGTAATGAAGCTAATTGTTCAACTGGTTGATGGGTAGGACCATCTTCACCCAAGCCGATTGAATCATGAGTATAGACAAAAATTGGCGCAATCTTCATCAAGCTTGCCATGCGGAGCGCATTACGAGCATACTCAGAGAACATCAGAAATGTACCGCCAAATGGGCGAACCCCACCGTGTAAATACATACCGCTCATAATTGCTGACATTCCAAATTCACGAACACCATAGGAAATATAGTTACCCGTAAAATGGTTCTGCTCATCCAGACTAATTGCCTTACTCCATTTAGTCAAATTTGAGCCAGTCAAATCAGCAGAGCCACCGATGAACTCTGGTAAAAATTCAGCAAAATATTCAATTGAGTTTTGTGAAGCTTTGCGACTGGCAATAGTTTCTTGTTTTTGATTAACTAAGTGTAAACCTTTTTCTACTATTTGCTCCCAATTAGCAGGTAACTCATGCTCATAGCGACGTAGCAACTCAGTTGCTAAATCCGGATGACGTGATTGGTATTCCATAAACAACTGATTCCAATCATTTTCTGCACGCATACCAGCTGCTTTACAATCAAAATCAGCATAAACCGCCGCAGGAATCTCAAATGGCGGATGGGACCAATTCAGCTCTTTACGTACCAACTCAGCTTCTGCGGCACCAAGTGGCGCGCCATGACATTCTTCTTTACCAGCTTTATTCGGAGATCCTTTACCAATTACGGTTCGACAGATAATTAAGGTTGGCTTATTATGAACTACTTTAGCTTTTTTAATTGCTTTGGTTAACTGATCAACGCTATCACCATCCACAGCTGAAATAACCTGCCAGTTATAGCTCTCGAAACGGCGTTTAACATCTTCATTAAACCAGTCATCAACTTCACCGTCAATCGAAATACCATTATCATCATAAAATACAATAAGCTTACCTAAACCCCAAGTTCCCGCTAAAGCACACGCTTCATGAGAAATGCCTTCCATCAGACAACCATCACCAGCAAAAACATAGGTATGATGATCTACAATCGGATAACCATCACGGTTAAATTCTTCAGCTAAAAGCTTCTCTGCCAAAGCCATACCCACCGCGTTAGTAATCCCTTGACCTAAGGGACCAGTAGTAGTTTCAACCCCTTTAGTATAACCATACTCCGGATGCCCGGGGGTCCGAGAGTGAAATTGTCGGAAATTTTTTAAATCATCAATACTTAAATCATAACCAGTCAGGTGTAATAATGCGTATTGCAGCATCGAAGCATGCCCGTTACTCAGGATAAAGCGATCACGGTTTAACCATTTAGGATTAAGTGGGTTATGACGCATTTGATCCCGCCATAAAACTGTACCCATTTCTGCCATACCCATCGGAGCACCAGGATGACCGGATTTTGATTTTTCAATACTATCCACTGCCAACATTCGAACTGCGTTAGCCATTAAACTGTAATTGGCCATACCACCACACCCCTTCTATATTAAAAAACTTGTATTGCTAGCGATTTTAGCACATTTTGTGATTTATAAATCAGCTAATTCTATTTTCTGACATAGCGCATTATCACGCCAATCAGCTTATAGATAGTCTGCTTGCTATGCTCACCAGATATTCCGGAATCGCGATTACCTTACGAACCGAATTAATAAAAGCTACTCGAATTTCTGCGCTTGCTACCAAAACACCATCGTCTTTATGGATCGTATAGAGTAGAATTAAACGCGTCGGGCTAATTACTTTTAATTGCATACTAACGCTAATTGTGTCACCATAAAAACACTCACGACGATAACTACATTGTAAATCCGCGACCACTAAACCGCTACCCTTACCATCTACATCCAACTCACTATAACCATGCTCACGTAAAAATCGAACTCGTGTTTCATGTAAGTAATTTAATAACGCAAGATGATCCATATGATTGGCATAATTAATATCACGAATTGATAACTGATAATTTTGTTGATACATTGGTATATCCTTGTCTAACAGACTTCTTACTAGTAATAAACTCGTGGAATTCGTTCATTGAATCCAACCAGAACTTCATAAATTATGGTATTTAATTTTTCTGCCAACGATGCTAACGTAATTGTCAAATCTCCAGAGCTACCAACCAGAACCGCTTCGTCCCCAACATATGCTTCCCCATTAGCACCAATATCCACCATCAGCATATCCATGCAAATAGTTCCTGAAATGATATATTTATGCCCGCGAAGAATCACTTCACCCACATTCGACAGGTCACGACGATAACCATCACCATAACCAATCGGCAAAGTCACCACACGAGTGTCATCAGTCGTCTTATAGCGGTGATTATAGCTAATTCCAGAATCAGCATAAACTACCTTGAAATAACTAACACGAGTAATAAGATTGAAACATGGCTGAATTTGTTGAAGCGAAAACGTATTAATTGGATGGGCAGGAAAATAGCCATAACTAAGTAATCCAGGACGCACCATATCGAAGTGGCTATCCGCAAAATAGGCTACACCACCTGAATTCGCCAAATGACATAAAACATCACTCTTTTGTGCTTTAACATATTTTACTATAGTTTTAAATTGCTCAATTTGCCTTAACGTCAATGGGTTATCAATTTCATCACTAGCGGCCAAGTGCGAATAAACACCACATAAATCCAGATTTTGATGAGTAAGAACGTAATCAATCAGCGCTGGTGCACTGCTACTTCTTACACCAACACGATTCATCCCAGTATCAATCTTAATCTGTACCTTACAGATTACCCCGTGCTTAGTACAAAAATCAACTAATAGCTGCGCCTTATATTGAGATGAAATCGTAACTGCAAGATCATTGTTAATTAAACCAGCAATTTGCTCTTCATCAAAAGCGCCAAAAACCAGAATTGGTTTTTTGATGCCAACATCCCGAAGTAATTTACCTTCATCCAAGCATGATACCGCCAGATAATCTACGTGGGCTTCAGCAAGTTTGGCAACACCTGCCAAACCATGACCATAAGCATTAGCTTTAACTGGCAGACATAATTTAACTGCCTTACCAACATGTTGCTTGATTAACTTCAAATTGGTAATTAGCTGTTGACTGTTTATTTTAATTTGAGTTGGATGCACAAATAAATCTCTCGATAATTAAGACTTCTTACGAAGAAGGAAAATTAATAACAATAAGTTACTCAACATTAAGCTTGCGATTATTACATCGGTAAGGCTAAATTTAATTTGAATATTCTGATAATTAAAGCTATTATCACCACCCATAATAAAATGCAAAAGCAAGCCAAAGCCAGTTGCAATCAGGAAAAAACAGAATAATTTAGACATATTACTTATCTCCTTCACGCTGTTCATATTTATTTAACTTATCCTCTAAGCTATGACCAAGCTTAACCAGACCCATTTTATGTAGTACAGCTTTAATTATTATCCTAATTATTGCATCTTTAATCGTAGCAAAATCAGGTAAGAATAATATCTTAAAGATCAAGAAACCAACAATAGCCACACCCCAAGCAAAGCTAGTATCGATAATTGAATAATAATACAGACTCGCACCAGTGAGATAAACATAAATCCACGAAGCACAAACAAAACTAAAATATCCAGCAATGAGATACGCTAAATCACCTAAAACTCTTCTATATCCTTTATATAAATCATAACAATACAAAATGATATAGAGTATTTTTATCCGCTTAGGTGTAACAATACGTTGATATAAGCTCTTGGTATACTTCAGCTTTAATAGGTCATGTTTAAGCATATATTTAACTAAACGTAAAACTCTGGCAACTAAGCTGTCGCGTAAAAAACTATCTCGTCTGACAATAGTCATGATATTTAAAATAAGACGCTCACTAGGAAATAAAATTGCCAACCACGCAAATATAAGAACTATCCAGGTAATATGAATAACATGCGCTATATGTTGAAAATATACTGGACGCGTATGCGGCGACAACAGTAAATACTCGATAGCTAATGCTAACAACCCAAAACGAAAAACAGTTGACCCAATCCATCTGATTCGGTTAGAAATATTGGCCAAATATAACCATAAAAGAAACTTCATCTTCGCCCCAAATAAATTAAGGAGCTTATGTTAAGCTCCTTATGCTAGTTACGCACATTATCGCCGATTAGATAATCCAAACAATAAGAACCACTACAGCAATTAAAACACCAAATTTCCAGTTTAACACCCGTTGACCTTCTTTTGCTTCTTTAGTAAAAAATCCTTTGATTTTGCCGCAGCATTTTTTCTTAGCAGGAGTTTCAGTTTCTGGTTGTAAGTTTAAATCACTCATATTAAGCTCCAATATTAAACAATAACAATAAACACCACTAAACCTAACAGAAGCCATAACCAATTCTGTGTTAGCTTAGAGAACTTTGATTGTGAACCGCTTAAATTGTGCATTAGCCATTTTATTAACTCATCCATCATTTAACCTTCACAAAATATGCAAAATTATAGCATATACAACATTAGTTTACTCAACTAATTAGCCATAACATTACTGGGGAATTTTGATATAATCAGGATTTGGACATTATGATGTAAGGTATAAAAATAATGATTCAACGCTTAGCCACAATATCCATAATAATAGCTAGTTTATATGGTTGTGCTATTTTCAGCAGCACCCCTCTAACAAATGAACAATTGAACACTCAAGTAGATAATGCATTAGCAAATGGCACACCTGAATCAGCTATAATAATTATTAATCAAGCGATTAAATCAGAGCCGAGTAATCCATCTTTATTTACTGAACGCGCAAAAATCAACACTGCTTTACAACAAATTACTGCCGCAAGCGATGATTATCAAACGGCAATTAAGCTTGCACCAAAAAATGCTAGCATCCTTAATCAATATGCCATATTTTTATGTCAGCAAAAATCGATAAATGATGCAAATCTAATTTTTCAATCAGCAATCAATCAAGCAGAATCAATATTTGTAGCTCAAGTTTATACCGACTGGGCTGATTGTAATGCTGCCAATCAACAAATAGATGATGCGCTTGCCAATTATACGAGCGCTCTATCCTATGAGAGTGCACCATATGCAGCTTATGCAGGCATTACGAATCTGTATGTTGCACAGAAGAATTATCCGATTGCAAATTACTATATCAATTTATACCAAGCCTCATCACGTCCAGATGAGCTATACCTCAAAATAACCGTATTGCAATCGCTTAGCAAAACCAATTTAAAACCCAATGATAAAAACAATTTGAATCAGAAACTAGCAGAATTTAAAGCACAGCTTCTTGAACAATTCCCAAACTCAACAGAAGCACAATCACTGGGCACAGAGAAAACATCTCCAACAAAAACAACAGCGCAAGCACCGCTAATAATTCCAGTTAGCAATGAAAAGACTACATCAGCAGCCAGCAGTAGCTCAAATCAAAAAGATATTATTTCACGGATAGAAAAAGACTCTAATGGTCATAGCTATATTATTGTACAAGCAGATGACACTTTATACTCAATTTCTCGTACAACTAAAGTTAGCATTAATCAAATTACCAGATTAAATAATTTAAAATCAAATAATTTAGCTGTTGGCAAAAAAATTTATTTATCAAATACATCTTTAAAATAAAGTATAAAGTTGGAATTAGAGTAAATTTGTCGCGCAAATAAAACACCCATGCAAAAACACGGTAGCAATAATTTTGGATAAGTTTTACAATCTGCTCTGTAAAAACTTTAGGAACTTACCCATGCATAACTCAGCTTATTTATCGTTATTCTTGACTGCAACTTTAGGCTTAACTGCTTGTAATAGCGGAAGCAGTCAAGCAGCCAGCAATCAAGTAACAAGCAGCAACACTAACACATCACTAGCACAACCATCGTTGGGAACACACGCAGTACATAATACCCAAGCATCCGCTGCCACAGCTTTAGCGCCGGGAAATGGCATAATTAACTATAGTGTAGCTACGGATGTGTATTATGGTTTACAAAATCAAGCTCCGTCACTAAAAGTAGATATGCAAAATTACCCTAATACTAAATTAAAATATATTTTCCCAGCAATTGGTTACATTACACCAGATGGAAGTAATTCGAATATTGTCAATCCATTATCAAATAATACCAATAATTGCAACTCACCAACTGGAAACGTAGTTGACTATATGGCACAGCCACAGATTAAACAATCATTGTTTAAAGATAATGGAGTAACTACTCCCTTAGGTCCATGTATCAATGGTGGTGATGCAACGGCATACTACAAAAGCTTGGGTTTAAAAGTAGTACCATTATTTGAATACAGTGATGATTTAAATAGCGCTTTAACCGCAAATAGTATTAGCACTGTAATGCAGATTGCTGATAATATTGCGAGCATTATTAATCAAGATCATAATACCATCGGAGTTGCGATTGATAATGAAAAAGCCTTAAGTCAGGTTTCCAATGATGTTGAATTAGCTTTTTTTGGTGAGTTAGCAATGCAACTAAACGCAGCGGGTAATCATTTATTTGTCTTCGATGCACCAACAACCGTACAAACTATTTATAATCAAGGGGTTCAGATTAATGGCTCAGTGAATGTTTCAATTCCACCACAGCAAAATGTAGTCGAATTAGATCCGCTTTATGATCAGGAATCAATTCCTCAGGGTAGTTATGGACCTGTTGCTATAGATCAATATACAACAGACAGCAATAAAGAGGTTCAAAATTATTTTACGATTGAAAGTCGTCCTCCGGTGATGTTTGTTGCACCAAGTAGCTCGACCAATACGATTTGGGATAGTGTACAGCAATATGATTTGCAGTCAAGTAAAACCACCGTTAATAATCCGACTACAAGCACTGATATTAGTAATTGTTCTGAGAGTCCTGCAATTAATTCTGGTTCAATTGATAACGTAGCCTTGACTAATTTCTTATGTGATAATGAGTCATGTAGCGCAACTTCAACCAATAAAATTATAACCGATTTCTTAGCACCTAAAAATTGCGTTGCCTTTAAAAATACCACACCAATGCAACAATTTATGACTAATGCTTTAAATGCAATCAGTCAGAATACACCAGCTAAAGATCCGCGCTATTTAGGTACGACTATGTATGCATGGAGAATTGATGCGTTTAATGACATCGCCTGCGCTGCACATTATTATTCACAAGATTTTGAATCTGATTTATACAAACAGTGTAACCAGACTTTCCCGACTAAAATAAGTGATACTGCGTGGAGTACTTTTGCTAACTGGAATCCACCACAATAAAAGGAAGCGATCTAAATAGAATCGGGTAAGACCGCCCTCACGGGCGGGACTTCCCACACCACCGTACGTGCGTTGTCGCATACGGCGGTTTTAA
>JAIEPY010000018.1 GCA_019748155.1 Burkholderiales bacterium
TTATCATGGTGGCTCGTCTTAATAATTATATTAGGCATGATTTTACATAATCATGCACAGTTAGTGCGTAACATCAGATGTTATAATCAAGTTTGTGTGATTTAATGATTGTATTCTTATAATTTAAAAGGGTTTATTTATGAACACATTAAGATTGGTTTTGATAGTTTTAGCTAGTTGCTTTATGCTACAAGGATGCGGGACAATTAATGCTGGGGATCAAGAACTCGATAATCCAACTGTAGGTACAGCACAAACAGGTGATCCTGCTTTGATTGATCATCGTAACTAGTGTGTCCAGCGTAACAATGCTTGGTATTGATATGATACATATGCAAAGCGGTCGAAGAAGATAAATATTATAGCGCTTCACATACTGTATGGGGTTAATGGTGCTTTTTACCGGTTTGGGGCTTTAGTATGAGCATAGTTCTGGCAATATTTTGCATTGTGACTTGTATGTTATCTGCCGCATTAGCGAATGCTTCGCTTTTACTGGCAAAGCCATTACTGATTGAAAATACTGCGCTGACACCGTCTTGATAGAGTTGTTGTAAATTGCCACTCATTTTCCCACAGATGATGATAAGTGGTTTATTGTGCTTTTTACAGAGTTGTGCAATGCCACTAATAGTTTTGCCACAGGCTGTTTGCTCATCAATTGAGCCTTCACCGCTGAATACAAAATCGCTGGCTATGATTTTTTCTTCAAGCCCACATAATTTGGCAATTATCTCAATTCCGGATTGAATTTTACCGTTTATTAATAATAAGCCAGCGCTTAAGCCTCCAGCTGCTCCACTGCCTGCGATGTTTGATATGTTAATTCCACAATCGCCAAGGACTGTTTGTGCATAATTATGTAATGCTGACTCTAGCCAAGGTATCATCTCAGCTGTAGCACCTTTTTGTTTTGCAAACACATAACTGGCACCTGATATACCAAGAAGCGGGTTATTTACATCACAGGCGATAACTAACTCAATGCTTGTCAGCCGTTGGTCTAATTGTGATAAATCAATATGTTTCAATTTATCAAGGTTGATTCCACCTTGTTGCACTGTATTGTTAGCTGCGTCACAAAATTTTGCACCTAATGCTTGTAACATACCAGCACCGCCATCATTAGTCGCGCTGCCACCCAGACCGACGATTATTTTAGTGACCTTATGCTCTAGCGCGCTTTTAATTAATTCACCCACGCCATAAGTAGTGGTAAATAAAGGGTTACGTTCTTCAGGCTTTAGTAGTTCCAGGCCACTGGCTTGAGCTATTTCAATAACGGCAGTAGCTCCATTATCAATAATCGCGTAGTTAGCCATTATTTTATTACCGATGGGATTGCTCACTTCAAGACTAATCAACTTCCCATCTGTAGCGGCTAAAACTGCTTCGACAAAACCTTCACCACCATCCGCAAGAGGAAGTTTGTTAATTTGCGCATTTGGAAGAATGTGCAACAATGCTTCAGTCATATTGTCGCACACCTCTCTGGCACTCATACAGTCCTTAAACGAATCAGGACAAAGCAATATCTGCATCTGCTGCATATCTCCCAAAATTTAATTTCACGTGTAAGGTTCTTTGATACTAACTATTTCTGTTTGACCCATAAACTTTTTGGCAACATACAATGAATTTCATAATCACTGCCTTGGTAGTGCGGCGCTATTCTGCAATCCATCGTTAGACTGAGCAATGAATACACATCAATTTGTTGCATAGCTTTGAGTTTTGATATTTTCGTAATCATTTCCCATGTTGCATCTTTAATTGCTTGCAAAGCTTGTGGATTTTTAGCATAAGTTACATATTCTCTGTCGTTATCTTTTACCGGTAATGGAGCTGGTTTTGCTGCATTAGGTTTTTTGGGAATCATACAATATGCACCGTTTACTTCATCTACAACCTCAGCAACAGGGCAGTTCCAGTTACGATACATCAGTTTTTGCGCTTGTTCACGACTTACTTTTCGGTTTTGCATGATGAAATTAGTCGTTTGTGACTCAAGAATTGTAATCGCTTTGTTGAAATCCTGATCATAGCCAACAGTAACCCAATCAGTTGACGTTTCTGCTAAAGGCCATTCCAGGTTTTTGTTTTTAATCACATCAATGGTGACATTTAATTCAGAGAATGCAGTTTCAATTGCAGTTAAGTTAACTTCTCCATTACCTTGTCCGGCATGAGAGTCGCCAGTTCCAAGTAATGCACCAGAAACAAAAACCGGTAAGTATAAGTTAGTTCCTTGAGTAATTGCTGGTAAATCCATATTGCCACCAAATTTTCCGGGAGGTACGGTATCGAATTGACCGGATTCTGCACGTGCTACACCAATTGTTCCCGGGAATGGATGAAGTGGAACAACGATACCGGGAGCAAATTGCATTTGCATTTTATCCGTATCTAAATAGAAATATCTGATTTGTCCATCCGGGAATTTTTCAGGAAGAAGACCTTTGCCGGGCAAGCTATTGTTTGAAGCATAGGGGCGGGGCATGATTTTGTTAAAGTGAATGCGAATTACGTCGCCTGGTTCTGCACCTTCAACATATATCGGTCCGGTTATGGTGTGTGGGCCACGTCCCGGAACTGCATTATTCATTTTGGCAACTTGGTTAATACTAACACCGGGAACAACCTGATTATCTGAGGCTGCATCAGTTTCAATTATGACACTATCTCCAGATTTAATTCTTAAAACTGGCGGTTGATCTTTGTCAAAAATTCCCCATTGCGTGGTTGCTGGCGTAGCTGGTAAAAGATAGGTTGTAGCCTGATGCTTTTCTGCCACTTTTTGGGCAATCATTAAGTTTTGATTGAGCCGTCCGGGTAAAAATGACAAACAATTGTCACTTTCATTAGCATAGCAAAATTGGGCAGCAGTTAGACTATAGCAGCCAAAACCTAACAAAAGACTTAGTTTTGATTTCATAGCAGCATCCTTTTTCTATTCTTTAAGTTGCAAGGTAAAATTTTATTGAGTAGTTTATCATTAACTATCAACTAATGGACAAAATATTTAGCAATAAGCATGATAAAATAATGCTCAATATAACTATATGGTGAAGCAGAAATGAAATTAATAGATTTGCGCAGCGATACGGTAACTAAACCCAGTGCAGGAATGCTGGGTGTAATGATAAATGCCTCGGTCGGTGATGATGTTTTTGGCGAGGATCCTACGGTTAATTCGCTTGAAGAGCGGATTGCTGCGTTAAGCGGAATGGCTGCCGCTGTTTTTGCACCCACGGGAACTCAAAGTAATTTATTAGGGCTGTTAGCTCATTGCGGTCGTGGTGATGAATATATTGTTGGACAATCTGCACATACCTATATGTGGGAGGGTGGCGGTGCTGCAGTTTTGGGGAGTATTCAGCCACAACCTCTTGATTTTAATGCTGATGGCACGCTGGACTTGGAAAAAGTATATCTTGCAATTAAACCGGATGATGCTCATCATGCGCGAACTAAGCTACTCTGTCTGGAAAACACCACTGGTGGCAAAGTGTTACCTTTGGATTATTTGCAACAAATCCCACAATTTTGCCGTGAAAATAAGCTTGCCAGTCATTTGGATGGCGCCCGGGTGTTTAATGCCGTCGTTAAACTTGGTGTTGATTTACAAACTATTAGCAAAAATTTTGACTCGGTATCAATTTGTCTCTCCAAAGGTCTTGGTACACCAATGGGGTCGGTGCTTTGCGGCTCTGCTGAATTAATCAAAGAAGCACGTAAATGGCGCAAAATGCTTGGTGGCGGTATGCGTCAGGCTGGAATTATGGCGGCAGCCGGAATATATGCATTAGAGCATAATGTTGAACGACTGGCAGAAGATCATAGTAATGCCGAGCTGTTGGCACATGAGCTGGCACAGATAGATGAGATTGAAGTAGTTGCGGTTAATACTAATATTATATTTATTAAAGCTACGGTTCGTTATTCGGAATTAAGAGCCTCATTGCTTGAGCAAGGTATTGTTTTGCCTAAAGCTGCGAATAAAGCTGGTTTACTTCGTTTGGCTACTCATTTAGATATTAGTAAGCCTGATATAACGAAAGTTGTTGTTGCGGTTAAACATTTCTACCGTGAGTAATTAAAATGAATGAGCCTCAATTAAATGATCAAGGTGAGCAACTCTATGAGGCTCCAGAACCGCTATTGGCCAAAATATTTCGAATTAGTGCAGAATTGCTTATTCTGATTATTTTAGCTGGGACTTGCTATTTTGTAATTAAAGTTGGCTATAACTATTATCTGCATGGTAGGTTTTTCTCCCCAGAAAATCAGAATACAGTGATTAACTCACAAATAATTCGAAATTCTAAACTTGTAGTAAAAGGTGTTGAAACTCAAGTTCAACTAGCTCAAGCTCCAAGCAAATTATTGACTAGTCAAGCAGTTGCGCAGAATAAAGCCAAAACTAAATTAAGAGCGGTTAAAAATGACGATGTTATTATTGTGGATAATACGCCATCAGAAACTACGGTTAAAAACCAGAGCATATCTACGAATGAAAATAATTTAGCCTTAAACTTGCCACAATTAGCCAGTAAGTTAGATTTAGATACTAAATTAAATAATAAACAGAGAAATAACTTTAGTGTAAGTCTGGCAAAATTTCAAGAAAAATTTAATCATCAGGTGGTATTATCTGCCAAAGCTCAAAATGCAAAATTATTACAAAATAAATATGAGCTAGTTAATAGTAAATCAGTTGCTTATCAATGGTATATTTACCCGTTACAAGGTGTGAAGAATATATTTGTTATATTAGGTTATCGTACCAGTACACAACAGATTGCGAGTGTTAAATTAGTGCTTAATCAAGTTCCTCTAGCTGCTCCAGAGCTTAATGTTAGAATGGAATTATTTCAAGAACTAAGCTTTATTACCGCCCGAAGTTCACAAAGAGCTGCCTCTGCCGAACTTTATCGGCACAAGATAAGAGATTTATTTAATGGCTTAAATTCAACGACCCCAACTGTTATTCCGCTGGCTCATGCCCGTGCGAGCTTACAACAATTTAAGTCTGAGCAAGTTTTAGTGTTTAGTATTGATCCTTGAGTATATCTTTTGTATTAAATCAATTATGCTATTTCCATTTTGCAATACTCTACATTAGCTTTAATTTCTTCGGGTCTAATTCTCCCTGGCTTGCCACGTTGAGACAGTAACCGCCAGCGGGCGGGGCGCCGGTCTCGCAGAGAAAATTTGCCGTAATACTCCGTTGCTCTGCTGCGGGAATAGGCAAATTTAGTTCGCTGTTTTTATACTAAAACTATGCGAGTTTTATGTCGAAGTCTACGAAATCTCAAACTCAGCAATAATGAAATATGCTAAAATAAATCATTCTTAAATCTTTGGATTAGATTCACTATGAATAAACCTCATTTAACTCGTAATTATGGTGCTCTTAAGGGCGCTTTTATGTCACAAATTTGGAACGATTAAGGAAATATTACTATGTCAAATATAACTCAACTAATACGCTATATCTTAATGATTGTTCCCACCACAAAGCTTTATAAGCAACTCCAATAATTTCAAATTATATATTTATTCTTAATAATTCTTAGCATAATATATTTTTATTTAGTATTTTATCTATAACTATACTAATGTTTTGCTAAATTACAGTTAAATTTATTTATTTTACTTGGTGAGGAATGAAATGGCTCAATTAGAAAAAAAATTACAATCACGCCATATTAATATGATTGCGATCGGTGGCTCAATCGGGACGGGGATTTTTTTAGCGAGTGGTTACTCGATTTTTATCGGTGGTCCGGGTGGTGCTCTATTTGCCTACGCTTTAATGGCAGTAATCGTCTATTTTTTAATGACTAGTTTAGGTGAAATGAGTACCTATAAGCCAAGCTCGGGTTCTTTTTGTGATTATTCAACCACATATGTTGGTAAGTCATTTGGCTTTGCGATGAGTTATAACTATTGGTTTAACTGGGCAATTACGATTGCAGCGGAGATATCGGCAGCGGCATTAGTTATGAGTTATTGGTTTCCCAATATTAATCCAGTGTATTTTTCATTGGCATTTTTTAGCCTTATTTTTTTGGTGAATTTATTTTCGGTTAAAGTATATGGTGAAATTGAGTACTGGTTATCATTTTTAAAAGTTGGTGTGATTATCGTCTTTATTATCTTGGGTGCATTTACTATTTTTCAACAACCACATTTTGGAACGCAAAATTGGCATATTCAAGATGCTCCATTTCATAGCGGATGGTATGGTTTTATTTCAGTTTTCTTATTTGCTGGATTTTCATTTCAGGGAACTGAGTTAATTGGGGTTGCATCTGGAGAAACTAAAGATCCAGAAGTTAGTATTCCTAAGTCGATCAAATTAGTATTTTGGCGCTTGACGCTATTTTATGTGTTATCAATTGGTGTAATTAGTTTATTATTACCATTCAATGATCCAAAATTAGCCGATCAGAACAATATTTCGACTAGTCCCTACACTTTGATTTTCCATAAGTTTGCCGGTATGTATGCTGCTGATGCGATGAACTTCATTATCTTGGTGGCGCTTATTTCTGCGGCAAATGCCAGCATGTATTCTTCAAGTCGGATCTTGTGGTATATGGGTCAGCATGGGCAGACTCCAGCAATCTTTAAACGCTTTAATAGTAGAGGTGTTCCAATTCCAGCCTTGATTGCAACTGCGTTGATTGGTTCACTGGTGTTTATTTCATCGTTTATTGGTAATGGAACGTTCTTTAGCTATATAGTTCAAATTTCTTCTTTATGTGGTTTTATTGCCTGGTTTGGAATTGCTTTAAGTCATTACCAGTTCAGACGTAAATTCTTGCCAGCATTAGGTGGAAATTCGATTCTTAAATATCAGGCTAAGTTTTATCCTTGGGCGCAGATAATTTCTATGTTAGTAATTGTGATAATTGTTGCTGCGCAGTTTATAACCTTGGGTGAACACTATGGCTTGTGGGATTTTATGATGATTTATTCATCAGTGATTTTATTTGCTCTGATATATCTTGGGCATAAAATCTATTTATCGCGCAATAAATAAGGATAGTTAAATTGCGAGTTAGTATAATTAATATTGCCAATAAAATGCCTCAATGGGTTGTTAGTGCTTGTGATGAATATCTTAAACGGATTAACCATGGCAAGTATAGCTGCCAAATAATTGAGATTAAAGCAGATAAAAATGCAAATAAAAGCGCCATAGAAAATATGGCGCTGGAAGCTAAAAAAATCGAAGATGCTATTGCTAGGGATAGTTTTGTAATTGCGCTTGATGAGCGCGGTAAAATGTACGATAGTGTCCAATTTGCAAGCTTTTTAGAGCGCAGTGCCTTATCTGTGCCAGCGCTATGTTTTATAATTGGTGGTGCGGATGGTATTCATCCTGACTTACGCGCTAAAGCGCATGCCAGAATTAGTTTATCAACTATGGTTTTTCCGCATGCTTTGGTGCGGGTAATTATTTTGGAGCAAATTTATCGGGCAATTTCGATACTGGAGCACCACCCATATCATCGGGAATAATTGTAATGTCAATTAAACTATATTACACCGAAGAGTATTTACAGGAGTACGCTTTAACTTTAGCTTCAATTGTTCCTGATTCGCAAGTTGTCTTGTTCGACGCGGCTATGATAGTTGATGAGCAACTATATTTACTCTTGAATAAGGATACACTTTTACTGGTATCTTCATTATTTAAACCTTTTGATCTTGACCTGTTTTATAATGAATTTATTATCAAACGTAAACCCGGTCTAAAGCGTGAGATATTGCTACAAGCAATTAATCTAAGAACTGGAACGGATGAATTATTGGAGGCGTTGGATCTAACAGCAGGATTAGGGCGAGACTCGATTCTTATGGCACTTGCCGGATTTAGAGTTACGATGCTTGAAAATAATCCTTATTTAGCAATAATACTTAATTATCTGTCAATTAACTTTTGCGCTCAACTAAAACTAACGGTACAATATATTAGCAATGATAAATATTTACAAACAAATAGCCAAAAATATCATGTAATTTATTTCGATCCTATGTTTGCCGATGGCAAAAGCTCTCTGGCAAAAAAGGACATGCAACTAATTGATTTGATGATTAAATTCGTGAGTGATTCTGCGTTTGTCAATAATGAAGAAGTATTTAATCTGGCATACGCACATTGTCTGCATAAATTAGTAATAAAACGTGATAATAAGCAGCGGTGCCTTATTCCTAAACCCGATCCAACTTATGTCAAATCTGGAAAAACAATTCGTTTTGACGTCTATCAAGTTCCATCATAATATGCATTAATTGAATTGATTTTATGTTATTGATTAATTTTTGTTATGACGATTGGTAGTCTTATAAAACAAATTAAGCAGGCTTATTTAAAGCCTGTTTAATTTGACAGAATCAAGTAAGGATTAAGCGCTCTTTTTGCCTACTCCTTACCTCAAAATTAGTTTATTTTTTCAATTACTTCATTAGCTGTATCCGCAATATATACACTACCGCTACCATAGACTGCTACGCCATATGGATGAGACAGTAGTGAGTTTATTGCCAGACCAGAGCTTGGTGCACCTGCAGAGCCTGCAGAGCCTGCATAGATGCTTAGTGTGCCAGCGGTTACTTGTTCAATCACATTATTAAATGTATCAGCTATATATATATTTCCATTACTTCCTATTGAAACTGAATTAGGTAAATTTAGTTTGGAAGAGGTGGCAGCTCCAGCAGTTGGTAAACCAGCAATGCCAGTTCCGGCAAAAATAGTCAAGATTCCTCCAGTTGAGACTACTTCAACAGTGTTATTTTCAGTGTCAGCAATATATACTACATTGTTTTTATCTACAGCAACTCCATGTGGAGCAGCTAGGGCTGAAGATGTAGCTGCTCCACCTACTGTTGGTGTTCCCGTGGTACCGGTTCCAGCAAAATAACTTATAATGCCACCACTGATTTTTTCAATTCGACTATTTCCAGTATCGGCAATATAAAAAGTAGTTCCGCTGCTATTAACCGCAACTCCGCGAGGTAAGTTTAAAGGTGAGCCAGTTGCTGCTCCGCTACCATTTGCTGCGCCAGAACTACCATTTCCAGCAACAATTGACAATACTCCACTAATCGCATCTATTCTTTCAATAAATTGATTCGTCGTATCGGCAATATATACATTACCACTTCCATCCACTGCAACTCCATATGGTGAGGATAATGTATAAAATGTTCCAAGTTGGGCTCCTCCGGTTGGTATGAATGCATCATGCTGTGCTGTGGATAAACTTGGTGCAATCGCACCACCACCAGCAATGATAGTAATAACTCCTGTGGGGGTTACTTTTTCTACTAAACTATTGGCAGTGTCTGCGATATAAAGGTTGTTATTGCTATCTACTGCTATCCCGTGTGGAGCACTTAAATTTGAGTTAATTGCCATTGCTCCGGAAACTGGTATTCCCGGTGCTGCTACAATCCCTGCATATAATGATAGCTTATTAGCCTGTTGAGCACAATATAATGCGTACGGGGTAGAGCAATTTGGTCCGAAAGTAGAGATTGATAAGTAATTTAGGATGTCTGTTTCACCAACTGCCGTGGCTATTGATGACAGTAGTGTCCAGTCATTGCAGGTGAAATTATACGTTGTCCAAGGTGTGGTTGGCGGTGTACCATTCATGCCTGTCCAAACAAGAGGATTAGCACCAACAGTTCCAATTGTATTAGTTAGTGGAAAGTTAAATGTAGAGGTACCATTTGTTATAGCGATAGGAGCTTCTGACATATTATAGTATGTCGTATTAGCTTGCAATACACAATCAACTAGTGTTGGTGATGCTTCACGCATAGGTGACGCAATACCTAAACTAACTAACATTGCTTTGCAGGTAGTACCGATTGCGCACTGAGCATCAACCTGACATAAATAGTCGGCTCCAGCTATACCATTAGCAACTGCACCACCAGCAGCATTAGCTGCAGCTAATAAATTCCCCGTTGAGGTTTGAGTTGTAACAAACATATGTAGTGCAGATGGAATTGTAGAAACAGTGACTGTAACCGTATAGTTTAGATTTGATCCATTAGCTGCTGTTACCGTATAGGTTAAAGGAGAGGTGAAGTTATTGGGAGTGAAAGTACTGAATTGAGCAGAGCTTCCAATTTTAACACTTATTCCGGTGGTTATGAAATTAGCAATTAATGCTGTAACATCCGTACCATATGGTAATCCCACGGAAATATTTTGCCCTGAAATTACGGCATTTCTACCATTTATACTGTAAGAAGTAATAGCTTTAGCGGTGTTGGCTGCTACCGTTACAGTTACGGTGTAAGTTGCAATAGAGCTATCAGCCGCAGTTACGGTATATATTACTGCAGAGGTAAAGTTGTTTGGAGTTAAAGTACTAGTTTGTGGCGTATTGTCAATCTGTATGCTGCTACCTGTGGTAGTGAAAGTAGCAATCAAGTCTGTAAGATTAGTTCCATATGGAACTATTACAGCTATGGTTGATCCACTTATTACACCTGTTGTTCCATTCAACGAGTACGCCGTTATTGTCTTAGCTGTGCTTGGTGCTACAGTTACAGTGACTGTGTAATTTGCCGGAGTGCCATTACTTGCTACGACGGTATATATTACCGGAGTTGAGAAATTATTGGGTGTTACACTACTAAATTGCGTTGTTCCTCCAACGTTGATACTTGCTCCAGATGAGATAAAGGTAGCAACTAATGCATCCAGATTAGTTCCAAAAGGTAATGTAACAGAAATATTCGAACCAACTATTACACCTGAAGTTCCATTGAGAGAGTAGGCGGTAATTGCATTGGCGGTATTCGGAGCAACCGTTACAGTAACAATATAGTTAGCGGTGGCTCCATTTCCTGCTGTAACGGTATAGGTTACAGGTACGGTGAAATTGTTCGGTGTTTGCATGTTAACTTGCGTTAAATTTCCTACACTAACGCTGCTACCTGATGAGATATATGTTGCGACTAAGGCAGTTAAGTTGCTTCCAAATGGTAACGTGATAGCTATGTTTGAGCCAATTATAACCCCAGGAGTTCCATTTAAAGAATAGCTAGAGATGGCGTTAGCACTTTCTGATGCAATAGTAACTGTGACGGTATATTGGGCAATAGCACCTGCAGCAGAACTAACTAAGTAGATTACTGGAGAACTAAAATTATTTGAAGTACTCGCACTGGTTTGAATTACTGACCCTATTTTTACACTAGTGCCAGTGGTCGTGAAAGTTGCAGTTAAATTTGCTGTGGACGTATTATAGGGTAAATTGACAGCAATACTTGAACCATTGATTACTCCCGGTACGTTATCTATAGAGTAAGCTGTAATGGCGTTAGATGTAGCTGCAGCAATGATTACGATTACTCTATAATTTGTTGTTTGATTAATATTGCTAACTGTATAATCTACTGGTAAAGTGAAATTATTAGAGGTAATTGCACTAATTTGAGTCGTACTGCCGACTTGTACATTTGCTCCGGTAGTAGTGGTGAATGTTGCAATTAAAGCCGTTACATTGGTATTAAAGGGTAAGGTTACTGTGATATTTGAACCATTAATTACACCATTTGTATTATTAATAGCATATGTTGTGATTACTGCTGAATCAGCAGGTGGTGTGGCAGTATCATTATTCGATGAACTTCCACTATCACAGGCACTTAGCACCACAGAGAGAAGTAAAATGATACATAAAGCATACAAGCCTTTTAGTTTATACAATGTAGATTTCATTTTCAGTTCCAATATTAAAATTATGAGCAACTAGTACGGTTAAAATGTAAATTCAGTGTAACACTTATAAAAATATCGATGTAAATGATTAAATTATATAAATGTAATTATGAATTGCATAATTAATAAATAGTGATTTAAAATTGTAGGTCGTATTAAATAAATGAAAACATATATTTCTCTGTTAAAAATTTTGTCTTGGTTAATATTTTGTAAAGTAGATTTTACAATTTATATATAAGGTGCTAAAATAACGATTCTTTTATGATTAATTCTTTTTTAAGAGGTGAATTTATGAAAAAATTACTATTGTCTCTATTGGTTTTGGGTGTTGGTTCAGTTTTTGCGGCTTCGGCAACAACACAGGCAGCAGAACAACAAGCAATGACTGATTGTCTGAAAACTAAAACACAGGCGGAATGTAATGCTGCTCAAACTGCAGCACAAAAAACTGCAACTGAGGCTAAGAGCAAAGCAACTGTGACTAATTAATAGCTATGAGTAATAAAAGACTACTTCATAGTCAAAAATTTGACATTCGCTGGGGTGATATGGATGCTTATGGACATCTAAATAATACTAGTTATTTTTTATATGTCCAAGAAGCTCGTTTTGAATTACTTCGCGCATATGATTTAGATTATTCGGCATCAGCTGACAATGCACCAATTTTGCTTGATACATCATTTAATTTTAAAAAACAGGTAACTTATCCCGAAACTATTTTAATTGAAACTTATTTGGTTGATATTGATCGGAAAAAGGTTTACATGGAACAAATTATGAAATCAGCAAATGATCTGGATATTGTTTATGGTACATGTACCTCACTGATTATGTGGTATGATTTTAAAAATAAGGTTACGGTTATGCCTCCCGAGGTAATCCATCATTTATAGAGTCAGATAATAAAGTTTTTACAATGTTTTTTTATTTAAATTTAATCATGTTTATAAGGATTTCAAATGAAAAAATTATTAGTTATATTATTAGCCGCTTCTAGTCTTGCTTATGCCACTGAGTCTTCAGCACCTGCTGCAGGTAGCAATTGTAGTAAGATAGCACAAAAGGTTACGGATAAATTAGCTAGCCATAATCGTACTGAAGTTACACTTAACTATTCTGCAGATCAAGCAGCTAAGGCCAAAACTTGTCAAGCCGCAATTTTAGCCAAGAATGGTGCGTTGAAAGTTAATCTGAATCAAGTGTCAGGTACTGATGTATTTAAGTTTTCTAAATAAGCTTCTGTAAAACTTCAGCAACATCATATGGGGTGGCTACATGAAATTCGGCAGGCGTGTCGGGCAAGTAGTCACCCACTTTTATTTTGACAATCTCATTTAGCTCTGGATGCTCAACCAACGGCAAATCATTGCGGTCATTGAAGACAAAAGCTACTTCGCTGGGATCTAGATTTAACATGGTGAGTAATTTACTACACGTGCTGCCTTTGTTTACTCCATGTGCAGTCACATCAATATTGCATTCATTTTGGTGCCAGCTCAAACCTTCTAATGCTATATCTTGCAATACACGAATAAATATCTTGGTTGGCTGATTTTCTTTTGCCCAAGCACGATAAATTGCTATATCCGAAGTAGCTTGTGCATTACTAAACTGTGGGCGTTGTGACCAATGTTCAATTTGTTGGCTATAGATATAGCTACGCTTTTCGTCCAAGTAATAATAAAGAAAATCTACTTTCTGCAAATCAAGTTGACTAAAAAATAAATCTATCTCATCATCTGAAATAAAGAAATCAGCAATACTTTCACCGTTTTGGTTAATCAAGCGTGAACCACCGTCGACAATATGTGGTACATCGGTACTCAGATAATCAATGATCGGTAAACGACGTAATAAATCTAAGCTTCGACCTGTTGCCATAATCCATTTAATTTGCGGATTAGCCACAATTAATTCACGTAAGTTGTCAGGCAAGATTCCATCATGAGTGATAGTTGAGCCATCACCATCCATAATTACTGCTTTAAGTTTTTTATTCATAGTGCGTACTCCATAATAAGCGGTGCGTGATCAGAGAATTTTTGTTCTTTATAGATTTGAGCACCAAGTAATTTATCTTTTAGAGAATTTGAGATAATGTGGTAATCAATTCGCCACCCAACATCTTTAGCATAAGCTTGTCCGCGGTTAGACCACCAGGTGTAGCCTGGCTCTTCCGGGTAAAGTGTTCGCCAGCTATCCAGATAACCATGCTGAAATAATTCAGTTAGCCATGCGCGTTCTTCTGGTAGAAAACCTGAGTTTTTAAGATTACCTTTCCAGTTCTTAAGATCGATTTCTTGATGAGCAATATTCCAGTCGCCGCAAATTATATAATCGCGTTGGGGGGCATTTTGCTTTAAGATTGGCAAATAATAATCCAAGAAGCGAAATTTCTTTTGCTGCTTATCTTCACCACTTGAACCAGATGGCAAGTACAATGAGATTATGCTAAGATTACCATATTGAAATTCGAGATAACGTCCTTCGCTATCAATTTCTGGATTATTCAATCCAATAATAACATTATCTGGCTTGGTTTTTGCCATTATAGCAACGCCACTATAGCCTTTTTTTTCTGCTGGATGAAACTCACAATGATAACCAGCAAAATTAAGCAACTCAAGCGGAATCACACTCATATCAGCCTTGATTTCCTGTAGACAAATTATATCAGCATCAACTTGGCTTAGCCATTCAAAAAAACCCTTATTTTGCGCCGAGCGAATACCGTTTAAATTAGCACTAATTATTTTCATTTATCGTCCTTATCTATTTAAAAGCTTGTGGCTGCTGCATATGCTGAAGCCCACGCCCATTGAAAGTTATACCCACCCAAATGTCCAGTTACATCAACTACTTCACCGATAAAATAGAGCCCATCTACATTATTTGCCATCATGGTTTTAGAATTAAGCTCTGCAGTTGCAATACCGCCACGGGTAACTTCCGCTTTTTTATAACCTTCAGTACCACTAGGTGTAAGAGTAAAGTGATGGATTAGTTGCTCAAGATTATTAATCTGTGATTTATTTAGTTGGCTTAAGGGAATATCACATTTTAATAAAGCACATAGGCTTTCTGCCATGCGACTTGAGAAATAACTGGCAAGGAAATTACTCAACAATTTATTTGAACCACGATTATTTACGATCTCGTTGCTAATATTTAAATTAGGCAGCAAATTAAGTTTTAATTTATCACCAGGATGCCAATAGGAGGAAATTTGTAATATTGCTGGACCGCTTAAGCCGCGATGGGTAAATAAACTATTTTCACGAAAACTTATTTTGCCAATTGAGCTTTCACTGTCAAATGAGATTCCGGCAAGTGCTTTAAATTCGTTAAGCTGTTGCGGTTGCAAGCATAATGGTACTAGCGCAGGTGCAGTTGGAATGATTGCTAATCCAAATTGTTCAGCGATTTGATAACCAAAAGGTGTTGCACCAATTTGCGGTATGGCTAATCCACCCGTAGCAATTACTAACTTTTCAGAGTCAAACTTGCCATGGCTAGTCGTGAGGCTAAATCCACGTGCGGTTTTATCAATATTTTGAACAGATAGACCCATCAAACGTGAAACCCCAGACTCGCGACATAAAAAATCGAGTAAGTCAATAATACGCTGTGATTTGTCATCACAAAATAATTGCCCTAAGGTTTTTTCATGGTAGGTGATATTATGCTGATCTAATAATTCTGTAAAATGCTGTGGTGTATAGCGCGCGAGGGCAGAGGTGGTAAAATGTTTATTTTGTGAAATATAGCGTTCTGGTGCTGCGTTCAGATTAGTAAAATTACAGCGCCCACCACCGGAAATGCGAATCTTTTCGGCTAATTTATGACTGTGATCGAGGATTAGTACCTTATTTCCAGCGTGCGCGACAAATTGTGCACACATTAAACCGGCGGCACCTGCGCCTATTATAATTACATCAAAAGTATTTTCTTGCTGCACCATCTGTGATTTTCTGCGGGTTAGTTAGTCCAGTATTATAACGTGTTGTGAGCAATCAGATTTGTTATAATACGTCAAGTTTAAAGAGTTGATACGCAGCAAAAGTGGAAATAATGCAAAAATCAGAAATACAAAAAGTGCGCGATGGCGAAATTTTTTATACTCTTGAGTCAGTAAACTCAAACTACTCGTAGTGGTATATGTATGATTTATATTGCTATTTTACTAGTTTTCTGACTTTTCGCTCAATCATCATTAATCTATTTGTTAAATTATCAATAGTAACCAATTGTTCAGCAAGTTTTTGCTTTAACAATTCAATTTCATTGTTGAGTTCGTCATTATTCATTATTTTATCCTGTAAAGATCCGACTATAACACATAACTAAGTTTAATATTTAAAATTATAAAGTAAATCAGACTATTTCATGAAATTTTTTATCTATCGTCCAATCCTCTCCAGCGTGATCAGTATAATAACTGCGCTGTGTGGACTGGTAGCGCTGTTTAATTTACCAGTTAGTCAATTTCCCAATCTTTCGCCACCATCCATTTCGATTCGCACCAGCTTTCCTGGAGCTAATGCCGAAACAGCTGCCAGAGTAGTTGGTGCTCAAATTGAAGGGATGCTCAATGGTATACCCAATTTGCTCTATATGACGAGTAATTCATCGACTGGTAAAATCTCAATCAATATGACCTTTGAAGTTGGAACTGATTTAAACAGTGCGATTAATGATGTACTCAATCGACTCTATGCGGCGAAAGATTTATTACCAGCGGTAGTTCAACAACTAGGTATTACGGCAAGAAAGAGTTCACCGGATAATCTGATGATGATTGCTTTTTATGCCGAACCTTATCGTGACCCGACTTGGATCAGCAGTTATCTACAGCGAACTGTGGTTAATGATCTGGAGCTTATTCCATCAATTGGGCAGGTGAATGTTTTTGGTGCTGGTAGGTTTGTGATCACTGCGTGGCTGGATCCGAATAAAATGCAGCGCTATGGAATTGGTGTGTCAGATATTAAAGCGGCAATCAATGACCAAAATCAGGAATATGTGGTTGGGCGAATGAATTCAGCTCCAGATGATAATCAAAATCAACTAGCAATCAACATCATTGGACAACAGATGTATAGTACTACTGATGAACTAGCAAATGTAATTTTACGTAATAATAATAATGAGACTGTACGACTAAAAGATATCGCGCGAATAGCAATGTCATCTAATGATTTTACTACCACATCGTACGCTTATTTTCGTGATCAACAGGGGGAATTTAAGCGCTACCAGATTGTCACGATGGCAATTTCACTCTTACCGGGGGCTAATGAATTATTAGCTAAAAAACAAATTTTACAAAAATTGGAACAAGAAAGTAAACATTTTCCTCTTGGGATTAAATATCGGATTACGCAGGATAATTCGCGCTTTATTGCCGCCTCAATTGATAATGTAGTAACAACAATCATTATTGCTTTTTTTCTGGTTGCGGCGATTTTATTTCTATTTTTGCAATCATGGCGTGCCAGTCTGGTCGCGATTTGTGCTATTCCAGTATCAATTCTTGGAACTATGGCATGCTTATATGCATTTGGTTTTTCTTTAAATACACTCAGTCTTTTTGCGATGATTTTGGCGGTTGGAATTGTGGTCGATGATGCTATTGTTATTGTTGAAAATGTTGAACGCATTCGTAATGAACATCCTGAGAAGAGTTTGTATCAAGTTATCGAGCAAGCATTAGACGAAGTAACTGGTGCGGTTGTTGCCATTGTTTTAGTTTTAAGCGTGGTATTTGTTCCAGTGCTGATGCTAAAAGGTTTAAGCGGAATAATGTATCGCCAGTTTGCCGCAACCATTGCCTGTGCTGTAGTTATTTCTGGAATTAACGCGCTGACTTTTATCCCTGCATTGTGCTCAATCCTGCTAAAAAAATCTCATCCAGTCCCCGCACAAAGAGGTTTTTTTCCACGCTTTAACCAGCAATTTGCCAAATTAAACCATTTTTATGTCCGAGTTGCAGAACGTTTGATTTTAATGAAGAAAACAGTACTCTTTATTTGGTTAGCAATTATTCTGGCGACGATTGGAATGTATAAAGTTATTTCAGTTGGCTTTATTCCTAACGAAGATCAGGGTTTACTTTTTGCATCATTAAATTTACCAACTTCTTATACTTTAGAAGAAACCCAGCAATAAGCTACGGCACTTATTGCCAAATTGACTAAAAATACTAATATTGATTCTGTGGTCAGTATCAGCGGTGTTGATTTTCTTGATTCTGGCAGTAGCAAATCCAACTCGGCTTCAATGTCGGTTATTTTAAAAGACTGGACTGAACGTGGTGGGGTGCAGCAAACTGCTAATAGTGTTATTCACCAAATCGAAACGCTGAGTCGTCGCTTTCACGGAATGACTGCACGTGCTTATAATCAGCCACCAATACGTGGTCTGAGCACTACTGGGGGTGTTGAGTTTTACGTAGAAGATCGGGTTGTCGGGGATCCTGCTAAATTAGAAGAAATCTGTAATCAATTGATTAAGCGACTCCAATCACACCGTGAAATTGCCGATGCCTATCAAACCTTAAATACACACTCGCTGCAAATTACGGTAGAACCGGATATTGATCGTGCCAAGTACTATGGTGTAAATTTACAGAATTATTATAATGCATTACAAGCAACTTATACCAATACTCCAGTAAATTTTGCTTATATCATGCAAGATCAGAGCTGGGTATATTTGCAGGCTGATGCGCCATATCGGATGTCGATTAGTAATCTGGATAATGTTTATGTGAAATCATCCAATAATTCAATGGTACCCTTGGCAGCAATTTCAACCGTAACTAGCGGAACTGCGGCTAAAGTTATTCAGCATTTTAACGGTTATCTGGCATCGCGGATTATTGTTAAACCAGCGTCAAAATATTCGATGGGCGATGTTATGAATGTTATCACTGGAGAAGCTGCCAAATTACCCAAAGGTTATTATTATGACTGGTTTGGTACTAGTTTTCAGCAACAACAATCCCAAAGTAACTCTATTTTAGCTTTTGTTTTTTCTTTAGCGATGATTTATCTGGTGTTGGCTGCATTGTATGAAATGTGGCGGCTACCTGTTGTAGTTTTGCTGGGAGTTCCTGCAGCATTATTTGGTGCCGCGATAATTTTGCTGTTAAGTGGTAAAGAAAATGATCTTTATTTTCAGATTAGCTTGATTGCCTTGCTTGGCTTAGCGGCTAAGAATATCATTCTCTTGGTTGAATTTGCGTTGCAGTGGATGAAACAAGGGCACAGTGTACGTGATAGTGCGATACATGCGCTACGGATTCGCTTTCGTCCGATTATCATGACCTCAACAACATTTATTGCTGGCACGATTCCCTTAGTAATTGCCAATGGAGCAGGAGCAAATGCGCAGCATTCAGTTGGTTTTGGAATTATCGGCGGGATGCTGGGCTCGGTATTGATTGCCACCTTGCTGACCCCCGCTTTCTTTAATCTCGTGATGAAGAAAACTCAGAAAGAGAGACCTAATAATTAAAACCAGCTAGCAATTTTTTGTCCGAGGGTTTTAGCACCATTGCCAACCACTTTTCCGGTATTGCCGATTGATGAGCCAAGATTGGCGGCAATTTGGCTATTGACGCTATTCCAATCAATAGTATGGCTTTGTCCTTTATAGCCACTTAAGGTTATCGGGTAAACCACCTTACCTGTTAAGCTACTTGGATCAGCGACAAAACGAGCGTTAATTTTGGCATTCAGATTTTTATTTTGAAGATTGTAGTTACCACTACCATTGGCAATAAGATCAGCTCCAGCTAGATTTAATCCAGAAAAAGATATAATATCCGATTTATAATTGGTAGTACAGCTCAAACTACCCAAATTACTTTGTTGATGATAGTTTTTATTACCATCACTGGAAGCCGCTCTGACACTAGTCTTAATTTGTGCAATTGTACTGCTAAGCGTAATAAGTTTAATTGGGTTACTCAGGATGCCAGAGATTTGGCTTGAAAGCTCATGCAGATTATATCCCATAAGAGTTAATTGCTTGATATGTAAATTTTGCTGAAGAGCTAGCTCTCTTTGATTGGTAATTGTCCCTGAGCTTTGTAGATTTGAGATTAATAAGTGATAACCATTAAGTGTTACAAATTCTGATGCTTCAAATTGATCAACTTGAAGTTGAGAGTGAGCTTTGAAAGGAGAAAGAGACGTAGCATTTAATTCTAAATAAGCGCTACTTGATCCAAACTTAAAGACAGTGTCGGTTAAATTTAAACTATGTCCAGTTCCGGTAAAATTAGTTTTGAAGTTTGCGTTTTGTAAGGGCTGAGCTTTAAATAGCCTTGTCGGATTTAACCCAATTCCGCGTAAAAATGGATACAACGCGAAGTTACGACTATCAATCTTACCTGAATAATTGAGATCGGCATAATTAAAATCCAATTTGCCAGAAATTTGATCGTTTAGCTCATAATCAACTTGATTAATATTGATAATATTACCATTGGTATAGTAACGCATTGATCCGTTTTGTCCGTTATTTAACATAAGATTGATTGGGTTTAGAATGAAATGCTGATCTTGGCTAAAGTCTTGGTATTCAATGCTGGCATTTTTTAATTTTATACTACTTAATTGCATAATCATAGATGTGTTATGCGCGGTTGGTGGCGTAGTAAAATCCCAGTTGTTATTATTGCCATCGGTTATTAAGCTTAGTTTCGGGTTGTGTAATATTACTTTATCTATATAAATCTGACCATGAAGAAGTGGTTTGAGCTGTAGGATAACTTCACAAGTGCTGGCACTAGCCAATGGGGTTGTTAAGATTTGGTTATTATTGCTTAGGCTAACATTGTGGGCGGTCAAGGCTAGAGAAGGCCATAAATCCCAATTAATTGATCCAATTTCTAGCTTAGCTCCGATTTCCTGAGTTGCTAATTGTGAAATTAATGGTTTATAACGTTCTGGGCTGATTAGTTGCGTGAGTGCAAAGAGACTAAGTGATATTATAGCAATTAAGCTAATTAGTAGGTAGAGGAAATATTTTAGTAATTTACGATTAAGCATGAGTACTGACTGATTAGGTTTTAGATGAATTAATTATAGCATGAAACGGTATTTTTGATGGTTGTAATTTGGCTCAGAAAAGAATGTGGTCGGGGCGGTGGGATTCGAACTCACGACCCCTTGATCCCAAATCAAGTGCGCTAACCAGACTGCGCTACGCCC
>JAIEPY010000004.1 GCA_019748155.1 Burkholderiales bacterium
AACAACAGATGAAATACGCGGCTTAGTTTGTTTCTTTAAATAGTTAATTAGTGGTCTTGACAAAGGGGCGCATTATATAGTAATAGAAACGTAGATATTTCTATAAAATCAAAAAACTCAGCAAATAATACAATAAAATATTATAAAACAAGTTTTAATTGTAATAAAGCATTCACTTATGTTGAAAAAACAATATGCACGGATAGTGATTTAGCAAAGTTAGATTTGTCACTCGCTAATATTTATAAAACAAAATTATCTGAGACAAAAGACAAATTATCTTTAAAATCTCAACAGAAGACATGGGTTCAAGATGTACAAGCTGCATGTTCTGATAAAACATGCATTTCTGATGCGGTAATAGCTAGAATTAATGAGTTAAAAGGCAAAAAAGATTTCATTTTTTAAGGAAAGTAATAATGGAAAATCAAGCAACTGAAAATCAATCGACAATTTTGGAGTCAACATTTCAAGAAACTGGTGTTATTATATCCGACAACAAGAAAGAGAATAAGACTAAAGTTAGTGTTACCATAGATTCAAAAATGGTTCATCTGAAAGAAGTTGGTAATAAAAGTCGCTTCGACAGAATGATACCGCTACGTCAAGTGGCAAGCTGTGAGGTACACAGAAAATCTAATACTAGATTAAAGTGGGCGCTTCGAATTATTGGCGCTATTTTATGTTTTATTGCCCCACCAGTTGGTCTAATCATTGGCGCTCTTTTAATAGTTATAAGCTTTTTCATTTTTGATGATTTTCATGTGGAAATTGCTGCATCAAATGGAGTTCCAATTAGATGTAAATTTGAAGCAAAAAATAAAAACGATGATGTGAATGATAGATTTGTATCTATTGTTCGTAAATTAATATGTGAAATATAATTTAAGGCGAGTATAATGCTCGTTTTTTTATAATAAAAAGAGCGAACTAAATTTGCCTACCCTCGCGGCAGAGCAGTGGGGTATTACATACGGCAAATTTAGTTCGTTGGTAATTATGGTCTTAACGCAGCAGAGCTGCGGGGAATTTATCCTAAGACATTAAATTTAATTACAATAACTTCAATAACCTGTGTGTCTTGTACTACATTTACTCCAACGTTAGATAGCTATAATAATTTATACTATGAAAATAATTATTCTATGTGTACAAATAATTATAGTTTGGTTGCAGTTGATGACCCAGCATCACAGAATAAGTTATTTACGATATATAAGAATGGATTGTCTGGTAAAGTATCCTTGCCTAAGGCGAACTACTATTTACGTGCTAAAGAAATAAACTACAGACTTAACAAGCAACTACGTTTACCGCAAGGCCTGCTAGCGCTGTTTCTTTATAGCGGTTACTCATATCGCGCCCGGTTTCCATCATGGTATGAATCACGGCATCAAGACTAACTTTGCCTGCTTCATCTTCAAGTAGCGCCAATTTAGCGATATCAATTGCTTTACTGGCGGCAACACCATTGCGCTCAATACATGGAATCTGTACCAAGCCTTCAATCGGATCACAGGTCATTCCTAAACAATGCTCCATCGCAATCTCGGCAGCCTTTTCCACCTGTAAGACATTACCACCCAAAACTGCAGTTAAAGCCCCAGCTGCCATCGAACAAGCAACCCCAATTTCTCCCTGACAGCCAACTTCGGCAGCGGAAATAGAAGCACCATACTTGTACAAATTACCGATTGCACCTGCAGTTAAAATAAATTCGACAATATTATCATCGCTAACTCCGAGGTAAAAATTGCGATAGTACTCTAATACCCCAGGGATAGTCCCAGCGGAACCGTTAGTTGGCGCAGTGACTACCCGGCTAAAAGCAGCGTTCTCTTCATTAACAGCGATAGCATAAGTCATCGCCAGAAGTCGCCTATCTTGCTCAGAGACCAAGTTTAGATCTTTATCAATAAGCTTTTGATAAAGATGTGGCGCGCGACGCTTAACATTTAAGCCACCAGGTAAGATACCCTCCTGTTTTAGCCCTCGAAGCGTAGAATAATGCATCACATTGGCAATTTCCATTGCCTCAGCATAAACTTCATCACGTGAGCGCGTTACAGCTTCATTAGCCAAGACTAATTCGGCAATAGTTAAATTATGTGCACCACAATGTTCAAGTAATTCTTTCGCACTAGTGAATGGGTACGGAACATTAACTCTTTCGCTACAAGCACCTTCATTATCTTTACGATTAACTATTTGCTGCTTATCTAAGATAAAACCACCACCAATAGAGAAGTACTCCTCTTCCATAACTAATTTACCATTTTGATCAAAAGCACTAAAGCGCATACCGTTAGCATGTTCTGGTAAAAATTGATCTTTATGAATAAATAAATCTTTATCATAATCAAAGCGTACAAATTTTTTCCCACCAAGCTTTAATTGCCCGCTGGATTTAATTTCATCAACCCGTGAATAAATTGTATCCGGGTCAATTGTTTTAGGATGCTGGCCTGCCAAACCATTTACCACCGCCAAGAAAGTACCATGCCCGGCACCAGTTAACGCTAATGAGCCGTATAAATGAGCCTGAACATGAACAACTTGCTCTAAGAGCCCGGCACGCTCTAATTTAAGGGCAAACTCTAACCCAGCTTTCATCGGACCTACCGTATGTGAACTAGAAGGACCAATCCCAATTGCAAACATATCCAATGGACTTAACATATTATCTCCCTTTTGTGCTGCTCTGCACCATTAAAAAAGGCACCTCTAGAGGTGCCGCTTAAATTAACGTTTTGTTTCAATCATTTCATAATTGATGTTTGGATCAATTACTTTTTCTTCAATTCGCAAATCACTATAACGTTTGACATTTTCAATAATATCCGGTTGAACCTGTGCAATCAATTCAGCTTTAGTTCCTACCATTTGTAAAGAACCTAAATCAACTGGTTCAAAGACAACAGGTGCTGCGACAACTACAGGCTTCTTCTCTTCGCGGACTGGTTTTGCTACTACGGCTTCGCTAACCGCCACTAGATTAACTTTACTGCTTTCAGCAGTAACAATAACAATGTCTTGGGCATTATGAATAACGGTTGCAACAGCTGCACCAGAAGCACCACTTGCAAAAATGGTTTGCGGATTTACTATTTTTTCTGCAATATTTAATTTATCCACACTCGCTACAGCTACTTCAGCTGCTGGCGCTTCAACTCTGCGCGGTGGGCGCTGATAATTTTCATTACGCGGAGCATTTTGAGAAGGAGCATTATTAGCATTTACATCTGCGCGCGGTAAAGCCGATGCCGCTCTATTTTGCGATGGTGGCGTGTTAGCCTGACGAGGAGCCGTAGTCTGACGATCATTACGCTCAGGGCGCTCCCGCTCCGCACGTTCGGCTCGCGGTGTAACTAGCGCAGTTGCTGCTGTAGCTTGTGCTTCGTTGTTTTTAACCGGGCGGACAGTTTGGAGCTTATTATTACTTTTACTAATCGGTACCGGACGAGTTTTATTCGTGCTATTAATTGCATTACCGCGCTCGTAGGCTCCATTCGTCCGCGGGGTACGCTCAGAAGAACGCTCATTACGCTCTGTAGTACTACGCTCATTATTACCGCGGTTTAGTTCATTGCGAACTCGCACATTACGTCCCGTTTGTTGGGCATTGCGCGGATTAGTTGGTTTATTATTTTTGACTGGAGCCGCTGGCTTACTGGCAAATAATTCACCAATTTTTTTCACTAGTGAACCAAACAATGATTTAGACTTTCGTGCTTCCATCATTGGCGCTGGTTCTGATGGTGAAATATTTGGCACTACCGGTAATTTACTAACCGCAGATTCTGGTTTTTTACTTGCCGCTTTATACCCTAGAGTTTCTTCAGGGATCTCAACTAAATTATAGCTTGATTTATTAAAGTTACTCTCATAACTCTCGTAGCTAATTTTTTTAATTTTATAGTTTGGTGAATCCAAATGCACATTTGGAATCAAAACAATTTTTACTTTCATCCGCGCTTCGATTTTAGCTACATCATCACGGCGCTCGTTAAGTAAGTAAGTTGCAACATCAACTGGTAACTGCACATGTAGCGCTGATAAATGATGACCATTTTTAACCGCTTCTTCTTGTACAATGCGCAATACGTGTAAGGCGCTGGATTCAATACCACGAATCGTACCAACACCAGCACAACGTGGACAAGCAATCGAACTTGATTCATCTAATGACGCTTGTAAGCGCTGACGTGATAACTCCAATAGACCAAATTTTGAGAGTTTACCCATTTGAATCCGGGCACGATCATAGCCTAATTGGTTTTTAAAATGATTTTCTAATTCACGTTGATTACGGGTATTTTCCATATCAATGAAATCAACTACCACCAAACCACCTAAATCACGTAAACGTAATTGACGGGCAATTTCTTCAGCCGCTTCAACATTGGTTAAAAAGGCAGTAGCTTCAATATCTGCGCCCTTATTAGCCTTAGCTGAATTGACATCAACGGAAGTTAAGGCTTCGGTATGATCAATAACAATCGCGCCACCTGATGGTAAATTTACCGTCCGCGCATAGGCTGATTCAATTTGGTGCTCAATCTGGAAACGTGAGAATAACGGAACATCATCCCGGTATAACTTAATCCGATCCGCAAAATTAGGCATAACATGTGCCATAAATTGACGCGCCTGATTATAAACGTCTTCGGTGTCAATTAGTACTTCAGAAATATCCGGAGAAAAATGATCGCGGATTGAACGGATAACCAAACTACTTTCTTGATAAATCAAGAAAGATCCACCTTGTTCTTCAGCCGCACCACGAATAGCGCTCCATAGTTTAAGCAAATAAGTCAAATCCCATTGCAATTCTTCAATTACACGACCTAATGCTGCGGTACGCAGAATAACACTCATTCCATGAGGAACTTCAAGTTGTGCCATTACTGATTTTAACTCATCACGCTCTTCACCTTCAATACGGCGAGAGATACCACCAGCCCGAGAATTATTTGGCATTAATACTAAATAACGCCCAGGTAATGTTACATAAGAAGTTAGGGCTGCACCTTTATTGCCACGTTCGTCTTTTTCAACTTGAACGATTAGCTCAGTACCTAATGGTAGTTTGGAGAATTCACGAGTTTTTTGACCATTTATTTCTGGTAAATAACGATAGTCAATTTCTTTGAATGGTAAAAAGCCTTGTTTTTCCGTGCCATAATCAACAAAGCACGCCTCTAGTGAAGGCTCAACACGAGTGATAAAGCCTTTGTAGATATTGCCCCGGCGTTGCTCTTTGCTGCTGGTTTCAATATCAAAATTAATTAGTTTCTGTCCTTCGACAGCCGCTACGCGCAGTTCCTCTGCATATGTAGCATTAAATAACATTCGTTTCATGTTTAATTAAACCCTTCTTGGCTAATTAAACTCAGACTGTCTTGCTAGTATTTTTATTTTTGTCCAAAGCGCAGATACTTTTTTGATTCTAAGTTATAGTCTTATAACCTCGTTTAATCATAAATGTATTGCTACTCCCCGATAGATTCAAGTGCTGGCAAAAAGTGAACAATAACACCTATCTTAGTAGGCAATGAGTTCATTAACAACTCCAGAACAACGAATCTGATTGAGTAAGCAATCGCAAATTACGAATCAAATCAGTACATACTATTAAACTTAACTCTCAACTATGCCCACCTGAGCGAATTTTTCGCAATTACCAAGGTGACAAATCTGAAATTCAAAATATTAAAAGTATATAAACGTGTATAAATGCATCACATTGATACATTCATTATAAATTTAGTGCAACATATTGCGTAATCACTTAATAAATTTCTCTTAAATTTATTAACACCAGCCAAGCTTGTTTCGCTCAAATCTCCAGAAACCCTTCTAAGCTAGCATTAACCAATCAATAAAAAACGTCATTTATCAGTTTGATGTTCTTTTTTATACATAACAAACAGGCTAAGTTAATAGCTAAATTAATTTATAAAATTTGCCGCTGTATCTATTACAGTGACTTTAAATAATAGCGCTTGAAATTCTTGCTTTATTGCTCATAGATTACTAAATTGAATTCTACCACCCGATGTTAAGTCAGATGCGTAGTTTTCAGATTAGCTAGCTCAATAAATAGAAAGAATATGCAAGCTTATAAAAATACCATGCTCAGATGATTTATACTATGACAGCGTGCTGTTTGTCACTAACATCCACGAACTAAATTTGTTGGCACCTATGCCACATATCTCTCCAGCTCAGACAAATTTAGGAGTAAATTATTTAAACTAAAGCAATCAAACTAATGGCACAAACCAAACTAGCTTAACTCGCAACTGATAAATAAGATACAATTATGTGCAGTATAAAGCAATCAAGCTATAATTATAAACTAAAATGCCTATCAAAATGAATGAAATAAACCAAAATCAAGTAAATTTTTATAATGTAACCGAAGCAGACGATCAACAACGCGTGGATAACATGCTGATTAAAATCCTCAAAGGTGTTCCTAAAAGCCATATTTATCGAATTATTCGCCACGGAGAAGTTCGTATCAATAAGAAACGCTGTGAGGTAAGTAGTAAAGTTACACTTAACGACATAGTGCGGATTCCGCCAATTAGAATCGCCGCCAAAGATGAAGTTCAAAGCAAATCTATCCCTGCGGCTAGCTTTCCGATATTATTTGAAGATGACTATTATTTAATAATAAACAAACCTCAAGGCGTAGCCTGCCACGGTGGTAGCGGTGTATCTTTTGGTGTTATTGAGCAATTACGTCAAACTAAAGCCCATAAATTTCTCGAATTGGTTCATCGGCTGGATAAAGAAACCTCTGGTATCCTAATCTTAGCCAAAAAACGGGTTGCACTGGTCGAGCTGCAGGAATTAATTAAAAATAATCTAATGACTAAAGAATATTATGCACTCACCAATGGGGTTTGGCGTGATGATAAGCGCAATGTTAAAGCGGCTATTTATAAGTACAGCAATAAAGATGGTGAGCGCCGAGTAAGAATAGATGCAGAACAAGGTCGCTTCTCTCATACCATATTTACGGTTAAACAAAAATTTGCTGAATTTACCCTAGTTAATGCTGATTTACAAACTGGGCGGACTCATCAAATCCGGATTCATTGCCAATATCTGGGGTTTCCGATCACAGGTGATGATAAATATGGGAATTTTGAATTAAATAAACAACTAGCCAAACAAGGTCTAAAACGAATGTTTTTACATGCCCACCATCTACAATTTACGCACCCCATTACTCAAAAATCAGTTGAAATTAATTGCGAACTGCCCGAAGAATTGCAAAAATTTCTAAAAATAATTTCAACCAAGGTTTAATCCGCAATCCCTTGCCAGTGTTAGGCGCTGGCACTCACACCACAAAAACAACACCCAATTAACAAAATTATGTTGTTTTTATCCACAAAAATCACCACCAAACACCATACCACATACAAAACGACAAGCTTTTCACTACTAAACTTCTATTATCTAAGGCTTTATGTTGGCAAACTGCATTTCAAATAATGAAGATTATCAATATGTTACATAAAAAAGCACTTGACACGCCAGTCTACAATATGACAAAATGCGGCTCTTGGCAAAAACTACACGCATTGTGTAGTTTTTATTTTTCTAGCTTATTTATAGGATAAAGGAACTTAGTAACCCATTTTCCGACAAGGAGTAAAGGAATGTTAATCGTCTCGGCGCACCTGTGCATGGCCATTAATTTATACAAAGAATGTCGTGGAGCATCCGACAAAGAATGCCAATTAATTAACCGTGTGGTGATAAACCGCATGCATGAAACTAACCAAGATGCGTGTAGCATTATTTTTGAAAAAAGCCAATTTAGTTGGACAAAGAAAAGCCCTAAAAAGCTTCAGTTCAACAATTATAGCGACATGATCGCTTATTATAAATTAAATGACAGCGTACAGCTGATGCGCGCATTTGATAATGTTGATAAGTCTCAAGATGATAGCAACAATTTGAAAACCTCAGCCAATATGACCCACTATCATGATCGGTCAATCGCACCTAAATGGGCACACCATATGCAAGTTGCATATCGCACGAAAAATTTCGTGTTCTTTAATGCTTAGTCAAGCATAACTCATTCAAGTATAGCTACGGACGCGGTGAACATATTTTTCACCGCGCTATGTAATTTAGCTATAGCCGTAAAAAAAGGTCGCATTTCTGCGACCCCCATTGAGAGACAATGTAACTCGTTAAACTAGAACGTATGCGAAAAACCAACCGCAGCCGTTCCGTTATTAATATATTTTGAACCACCTGTTGTAATCGGGTTGCTGGTAGTTGCTGGATTAGTTCCAGAAGAAGACCAAACTGTATTCTGTGCTGCATTGCCGTACCATAATTGACCGTAATTGATAAAAGCAATCGTCCGTGGCGTAATATTCCAATCCAGCTCAGCAATCGCCTGTTGATAGCCAGTTCCACCTAATTGATTATTTCCGTTCAGAATATCCCATGGTGAGCCACCTGCCATCAAGTTAGCACCGTATACATAACCAATTTTTGGTGTCCAGTTATCCAAATGCCAACCAATTGACATACCGACCTCAGCAGTAGATAAAACCGCCTGATTTAATGGACAGAAGCCATTGGCACAATTAGCATTATTGGTATATTGACCATTTATCCCATTTGCAGAGGAGTTTTGAATCCAGTAATTATTTAAATTACCATTACCTGGTACACCAGCCCAGCCATAACCTTGAGAAATCTGACCACCAAAACCAAGAATCAAATTATCTGGATTATTATAGCCCAACTCTAAACGACTACTATAAGCATTAATCCCTTGCGCACCTGGTGCATATGCTGTACCTGTAATCCCCACCGGAACGCTACCACCCATCTGTTGATAAACACCAGTATTTAAAGCTACCTGATTATTCCAAGTTGCTGAGAAGTTACCTGGGTTATAAAAAATACCAAAGCCCATTACTCCGGCATTATTATAGCCATTCATATCACCAGATTGATCCATTCCATTACCATTGGCACCACCAGTATTATAGTTACCATCCTGATTAAAGCTATAATAGCCCGAGAATGAAATATTTGACCAGGTTGGTGAATCATAGCGAATAGTTTGCGCTAAAACTGCTACAAAACGGTCATAATTACCAAATACATTGGCATTAGCACCATTATATACATCGACTGCACCAGTATTAGTACGATAAGTATTAGATAAATTACCAATCCGCACCCGTCCCCAGCCGCCTTGTAAACCGATATAACTATCTGAAGAAGCTAGCACATTAATTCCTGTTGTTGCTTGCCCACTATTAGTTGAACTTGGATGATTTGGCACCCAACCAGAACTTGTGGTATTTTGGTAAGCCTCACCAGAAGAGATATTTAAAAATTGCTCAACCTGCCAGATCACCGCTGTTTGCCCATAAACCTGATCAGTTCCACGAATACCAAAGTACGATCCGTAATCCTGAATCGAAGTAGTTCCTGGTTGAACTTGGTTTGCACTAGGAAAAGTATCGTTTTCCAAAGCTGCCGAAATCCGCCCATAGAGTGTAACATCAGCAAAAGATACCGTTGCCAAAGCACCTAGAGCTACTGCTAAAATTTTCTTCACTTAAATGCCCCTTCCACAAAGCAAATAATGTTATGTTTTTAATTAGTTTCTTACCGATAAAAGTAATATTGATTTTATACAATTGGTTTTCATGAAAATATACAGTTGATTTTGCACAGTCTTATAACAAATAGAAATGAGCTACTAACTCAAACCAGACGAGAAAAAATACCAATTACCTGATTACTTCTTTTAGTTTTTACAGCATAATTTTATCATGAGAGCTTGCCACCCTTTGCGTATTTGGCCAATCTGACGATAAATATTGCAAAAATATCGAAAAATCAAGGAGTATGACGTAGCAATTACGCAACACCACCACTAAAAAAATGGGGGATTCCCTAGTGAAAGCTAATTTGGAGCAACTCTTACAACTCGACAAAATACTTATAAATATCAGCACAATCACTAAGAATGCTATAATTACGACTATTTACACATTACAAAATGCTTATCGGCGTTATTGTGCAACAGGAAATCAAAAAATATGAACGAGAATAAAATCATCAAATTTGAGCAAGCCAGCAAAGTTTATCCGGGTGATATAACCGCACTTAGTAATTTAAGCTTTAGTGTTGAAAAAGGTGAGTTGGTGTTTTTAGCAGGTCACTCAGGTGCAGGAAAGTCAACCATTCTTAAGCTTATCGCAGGGATTGAATTAGCTAGCTCAGGAACGATTACTGTTAATAATATTAATCTAGCCCGAATCAGTCAGAATCAGCGCACATTTATACGTCAACACATAGGTTTGGTCTTTCAAGATCATAAAATCCTGTTTGATCGCGATGTCTTTGCCAATGTGCGCCTTGCTTTGGATATTTGTAGCAATAGTTCAGCAAAAGAGATTAATGCACGTGTTACCCGTGCCTTAGAGAGCGTCGGCCTTGAGCATAAAATCCATGCTCGCCCCGAACAGCTTTCCGGTGGTGAACAACAACGCTTATGTATCGCACGTGCGATTGTTCATCAACCTAAAATTTTGCTGGCGGATGAGCCAACCGCTAATCTGGATCGCGCTAATGCCCTGAAGATCTTAGAATTATTTAAAAATTTTCATCGCGCAGGCGTAACATTGATAATTTCAGCACATGACGAATCGCTACTTGGTGATTACGGTAAACGAATTATCCGACTTAGTAACGGACAATTTAGAGGTTAATATGAATAAACTAATTCACCATTTTCATAGCTTTAAGCAAGCTTGGCTAACTATATTCAAGCAGCCATTTGAACATTTAATAAATATCATTGTTTTAGCATTAATTATTACTATTTGTGCGGCGGGATTAACCCTTAATAATAGTCTAAGCCACTGGCAACAAAATAATCTGGTTTATCCGCAGCTGATGCTCTATTTAGATAGCAGTGCTAATCCTGCAGATGTCAGCAATATCGAAAAAGCGCTTAACAAGTTAACTAAGAGCACAATAAAAAACTATCAATTCATTAGTAAAGCGCAAGGTTTGGCTGAATTGCAGCAGGATCAGCAAATGAAATCGATTGCTTCAGACGTAATTGACGCCAATAATAATCCACTTCCAGATATGTTTGTGGTTAATGCAGCAATAAGCGAGAGCCAAATCCTCGAAAAACTTAATCTTCAACTAGGGCAGCTACCAATGGTAGATAATGTTCAGTTAGATATGCAGTATGCAGGTAAAGTAAATGACTTAATGAGTTTTGCACGCAGTATCGGAGAATTTGCAATTATTCTCTTTGCTGCAGTATTGGCTTTAGTTGTTTATAATATGATCCGCTTGCAAATGCTCTTAAAAAGTGATGCGATTAAAGTTTCTCGTTTAATCGGTGCCAGCGATAGCTTTATTATGCGTCCATTGATTCACTATGCAGTATGGCAGGTTACTTTAGCCACCGCAATTGCTGTAGGTAGCTTACATTATCTAACCAAGACTCTCAATAACATGTTTGCTAATTTTAGTAATTTATTTGGCAAGGGTTTTCAGTTAGCCCCTTTGGAATTGCTTCAATTTGGCGCCTTATGGTTAGCATTAATAATATTTACCATATTCACAGTATTTTTGGCTGTGCAGTGGGTATTTCGTAACAGTTATAATCGTTAAGGAAGACGCAGATTTTAGCAACAATGAAATTAAGTGATTTTGATTATCACCTATCCGAAGAGTTGATCGCCAAAAATCCATTAAATAATCGTAGTGATAGTCGTTTACTGGTAGTTAATGAGTATTTGGAAGATCATACTTTTAGTGAAATTATTAGTTACATCAATCCCGGTGATTTACTAATTCGCAATGATACCCGTGTGGTAAAAGCCCGAATTTTTGGGCATAAACCCAGTGGTGGCAAAGTTGAAGTAATGCTTGAGCGAATTATTGACCAGCAACACTTCATTGCGCATGTTCGCACTAGTAAACGAATTAATATCGGGATGGAAATTATTCTGCCAGATGATTTAGTTGTAACCGTTAGCGAAACTCTAGATGGTTTATTTGCCTTGCAAACACGGACAGCGATTGATTTATATGCATACTTAGAGCATCATGGAAATTTACCACTGCCACCATATATGCAACGTCAGGCAGAAACAGCAGATGAATCACGCTACCAAACCGTTTATGCGGCACATAATGGTTCAGTAGCGGCACCAACCGCTGGTTTACATTTTACACCCGAGATATTGGCAGAAATTGAAGCTAAGGGGGCTACCGTTGCCAGCGTTACACTTCATGTTGGCTCAGGGACTTTTAAGCCTGTCAGCGTTGAAAATATTAGCGAACACAAAATGCATAGCGAAGTTTTCTCGATTAACGAAGTAACCATTGAACTGATCAAACAAACTAAAGCTAGCGGTGGCAAGATTATTGCGGTGGGTACAACCAGCCTTAGGACACTAGAATCTGTCGCCAAGCGTGGATTACACGCTCAAAGCGGTGAAACCGATATCTTTATTACGCCAGGATTTAAATTTCAGTTAGTGGATAAACTAATTACCAATTTTCATTTACCTAAATCAACCCTATTAATGCTGGTTTCAGCTTTTAGTGGTAAAGATAAAATTGATATGGCTTACCAACATGCAATCAAAAATAACTATCGTTTCTTTAGCTATGGCGATGCCATGCTCTTAACTCGTCAGGATTAATTATGGAACAAAGTAAAACTCATTTTGGTTTTAAAACCGTTGAAGAAGATAAAAAAGCCAATTTGGTTGCCGATGTTTTTCACTCGGTCGCTGGTAACTACGATATTATGAATGACGTTATGTCAATGGGTATGCATCGGGTCTGGAAACAGTTCACTTTCTTTACTGCCGAGTTAAAATCAGGCGACAAGGTATTAGATATCGCTGGTGGTACTGGTGATATGACTCGTGGCTTCAAAAAAATTGTTGGTGAAACTGGTGAAGTATGGCATACTGATATTAATTCATCGATGCTTAAAGTTGGGCGTGATCGTTTGTTAAATGAAGGTATCCTAACCCCACAATGCCTCTGTGATGCAGAAAAACTGCCCTTCCCGGATAATTACTTTAATGGAGTTTGTGTTTCATTTGGTTTACGCAATATGACGCATAAAGACTTGGCACTTCGTGAAATGTATCGGGTATTAAAACCGGGTGGAATTTTGATGGTACTCGAATTTTCCAAGGTTTATAAACCATTATCCAAACTCTATGATCTTTACTCATTTAAATTTTTACCGCTCATGGGTAAATTGATCGCCAAAGATGCCGAAAGCTATCAATATCTGGCGGAATCAATCCGCATGCATCCCGATCAGGAAACCTTGCAACAAATGATGTATGCTGCTGGTTTTGCCAAAGTAAAATACCATAATTTAACTTTGGGTATCACGGCACTGCATAAAGGATATAAGGCATAATGTTCAATACTCTCGCACTGAATGCGCTTAATTTAGTTCTAAAAGCCAATCCAGCAACTAGTACTGAACTGCAAAAATTAGCAACTAAAATTGTTCAGCTAAATTTACCGTTGTTATCACTAAATTTTATTATTTCTGCTGAAGGATTGCTTGAGGCAGAATCGACTACCCCAGATTGCACAATCACTATCCCGCTAGCCGCAACAAGTCATCTAATTCATCAGGATGAACTTAAAACCTTTAAAACGCTACAAATTGAGGGCGATAAAGCTCTGGCAAAAAATCTACTTGCGGCACTAGCAAGGATAGACCCGAGCAATACTTTATATTTACATCAGTCACCACTTATCGGTTTATTTGCCGCCAAATTTGAAAAACTACTCCACAGCCTGATAAATTATGCCAAACAAGTCAGTCATAACGCCGGCTATTCAAGTAGTCAGTATATGCAATACGAAGCAGAGATAATCAGTGATCGTTATGCACTAGAGGATTTTTATCGTCAAGTTGATGAATTAAAAGAACGCTGTGCATTACTTGCCAAGCGTGTTGAAAGACTGAGCCAATAATGAGATTTATTCGCCTGCTAAAAATTATTTTCACCTTTAAACGCTACGGTTTATTTCAAATCTTAAGCATTAGTGAAAAAACCAGTACCTTAGCTATAATTATCGAAGCAACGCTGTGGTTTGTCCCACAAAAACACAAAGATAAACCATTGCCCTTGCGAGTTAAACTCGCTTTTGAAAAATTGGGACCGGTATTCGTTAAGTTTGGACAACTTCTCTCGACTCGCCCAGATTTAATTCCCGCTGAGTACTTATCTGAGCTCTCCAAATTACAAAATCAAGTAAAACCATTTGATTCAGCCAGATCACGAGCGATTATTGAAACATCACTCGGTAAGCCAATCCAGAAGGTATTTAGTGAATTTAGTGATGATCCGGTTGCCTCAGCTTCAATTGCACAGGTGCATCGTGCGCGCTTATTAGAAAACGGACATGAAGTTGCGATTAAGGTTTTACGTCCTAAAATCAGTAAAGTTATTAATAAAGATGTTTTATTGTTAAAAACAGTTGCGGCATTAGTTGAGAAACTATTTAAAGATGGTAAACGGCTGCGTCCGCAAGAAGTTATCAAAGAATTTGAAACCACGATTCATGAAGAACTCGATTTCTTGCAAGAAGCCGCTAATAGCACTGAATTAGCCCGACTACATTCAGGTGATAATCGCATAATTATTCCGCAAATGTATTATGATTATTGTACTAAGGATGTAATTATCATGGAATGGATGCACGGCACACCGATTTCGGATATTGCTGCGCTCAAAGAGAAGAAGATAGATCTGGTACGTTTATCACATTATGGCGTAGAAATTTTCTATACTCAAGTATTTCATTTTGGTTTTTTCCATGCCGATATGCACCCAGGCAACATCCTGTGCTCAGACGATGGACGCTATATTGCACTTGATTTTGGAATTGTCGGTTGTTTATCTGATGAGGATAAGCGCTATCTGGCAATTAATATTCTGGCATTCTTTAACCGTGATTATAAAAAAGTAGCAATTACCCATGTTGAATCGGGTTGGGCACCTGCTGATACACCGATTGAACAATTCGAAAACGCGATTCGTGCAGTTTGTGAACCGATTTTCAATAAACCACTGGCACAGATTTCATTTGCACAGGTCTTAATCAAATTATTTCAGGTTTCGCGCCGTTTTGGAATTGTCGTGCAACCACAATTAATACTCTTGCAAAAAACCATTGTTAATGTCGAAGGATTGGGACGAATATTAAATCCAGAGCTTGATTTGTGGAAAACTGCCAAACCAATTTTAAATAAATGGCTCAGAGAACAAATGGGGATTAAAGGCTTAATAAATAACTTCAAAAATGAATTACCCCATTGGTCATATATTTTACCAACTTTGCCCCGTAGTTTCGCCAATACCATGACTACACTACAAAAGAGTTATCTACTAACTCAAAACTACTCTCAATTAGCCAATAATTATCGCCGCACCACTTATTTATTGATGTTGATAATTGTCATTTTAACTCTTATACTAGCGATCAAACTCTAATGAACTATGCCCTAATCTTGGATAATAACCACTACAAATTTGCAAACCTAATCTCAAGCGAAAAAAAATATAGCGTTGTCAAAGAACTTGATAACAAAGCAGAGAAAAAAATCAAAAATGATAATCTGCTATTAAGTTTTGAAACTAAAAATACCGCTATCTTTGAACAGATAACTGCACTGCAAGCCGAAATAGATTTAGAACTCCTGTGGGAGCTCTCCGAAGAACAGGAAAACTGGTCGTGGTTGGAACTAGTGCAGCTTTACTTTGCTGAAGCAGAAATTAGTCAGCAATTAGCGCTATTTTTGGCAATTGAAGTACCGGAGATTTACTTTAGTTATTTGGGTGAGCATAAATTTAAACGTTGCTCAGCGGAAGAAATTAGCGCTCGTAAATTACAAATTCAGCGCCAGCAAGAATATCAGCGAAAATTTGACACACTCTATGATACACTCTTTCAATTACAAGCTCCAGAGTGGAATATCGATCCATTAAATTTAGTCAATAAACCAGATAAAAATTCACTGGAATATAAAGTTGCCAGCAAAGTTGCCAAGGATCTCAAAATCTCTCTCCTTGAGCTGCTGTTTAAACTAGGTTATATCAGTTCGGTTGAGGAACTTTTAATTACTAGCTTTAATAAGCATTATTTTCCGCAAGGAACTGAACTGCAAGCCTTAGCTATTGACGATCACTCGGCGGATATCCCACTTAATGCCGAATTAAAAGTATTTTCAATTGATGATGCACTAACTACCGAGATTGATGATGCATTTTCGATTCAAACTACTAGCGATGGTTGGATTATTGGGGTGCATATATCTGCTCCATCTCTCAACCCTGAGCTACTGAGTATTGCCAGCGAGCGCTTATCGACGGTCTATTACCCAGGCAATAAAATCACCATGCTTCCGGAAAATGTAATCTCCCATTATAGTCTTGATCAAGGCAAACAATTACCTGTTGTAAGTATTTATTTTACTATTGACAGTGAATTTACGATTACAAACACCGAATCTAAACTAGAGCAAGTAGTAATTAGCGATAATTTGCGTACCGATAATCTGGAACAATACTTTAACAGCGAAAACTTACAGCTTGAGCATGGTTACCCCTATGAAAGCGAGCTTAAATTATTGCATAAATTTGCGCTTAAACTTGAAGAACTTCGCGGCAGATCAAGTGTTAATCAATTACAAGTTGATTATAATTTTTCATTTAGTGACGATGGTAAAATTGCAATTAAACCGCGTCTGCGTGGCAATCCAATTGATAAGCTGGTAAGTGAATTAATGATTTTGGCTAATTGCAGTTGGGGACGGATGCTCACTAATGCTTTTATCCCGGCGATTTATCGGGTGAAACAACCAATGCAGCCCGTGGTAATGACGCTAACCCCCAATTCACACACTGGATTGAATGTAGATTATTATACGTGGGCAAGCTCACCGTTACGTCGTGCAGTTGACTTAGTCAATCAGTCACAAATTATTAGCTTATTACAAAAAACCAAAGCCTTAACCCCAACTGATTTTGCATTGGCAAATGTAGTCGAAAATTTTGATGATACCTATAGTGCTTATCTTAAATTTCAAGATAGCTTAGAGCGTTACTGGTCACTCCGTTATCTGGAGCAAGAAAATATCACTCAAATCAAAGCAACTTTCACCTATCGGAATAATGTTCAACTTGATGGCGTACCAATTACACTTGATCTCAGCGCGCATAGCAAAGCTAAACCAGCTGGAACTGAAGTAATTCTAAGTTTAGACAAATTTAATTTTGTCAATCAGACTTTTGAATTTAAACTAATTGAAAACTAAATATTAAACAAACAAACTTATACTCGAACAAGATTCGAAATACTGCTAGGCATTTTTCTACGAAGCTTACGCCTCCTAAGTAAGTAGCAAAATAACGCCCCAGAATGATGAATCTGGTTGAGTATATAGGATTTAAAGCCGACAAATATCTATATTAGTGCTTGGTCTAATTCACGAATTGACATATGTCAATATTGAATGGTATAATGTTAATAGTATCACCTTGGGGCTAAAAATGAAATTTGAGTGGGATATCAATAAAAATAAGCTAAACACTGAAAAACATGGTATAACATTCGAAGAAGCATCAGAAGTTTTTAATGATAATAACGCGTTAACTCAATTTAACCGCTTGGTTGGCAATGAAGAGAGAATGCACATAATTGGCAAAATGCTTGATGTTGTGGTGGCATTAGTTGTTTATACAGAGCGCAATGGTAACACCAGAATAATATCAGCTCGTAAAGCTAATAAAATTGAAAGAGGTATGTACTATGACAATCAAAAATAAATTCAGTGAATTATCCGCTGAAGAACGACTAAAAAAATTAGCTCAAATGTCCGATGATGAGATTGATTATTCTGATATTCCCTCGATAACTGATTTTGCTGGGTGGGTAAGGCTCTCCGAAATTAATAAAGAATTTGCAGCGGTTATTGAACAACCCGAGTCAGAAAAAATAACCGTTAATTTAAGGTTAGATAAAGAAATCGTAGACTTCTTTAAAGAAAATAGTAAGCGTTATCAAAGCAAAATAAATGAAGCTTTGTTGCTGCTCGTGCGACAATATAAAAAATCTCATTTGCATTGATAAGGATTGCTGAGGCTTCTCAATTTTCAAATACTGGCTTGAGCTAAACGCACAATGGTGGCATAAAAGCCACCATTAAATTAAAGTAGGTTGGTTTATCAATGCATTAAAAGATAAACCAATCTCATATTAGTTTTGCAAATCAAATCTGCCAAGCATCATGGTTTTATTCCATGCCTGAACAAAATCATTGATAAATTTCTGCTCGTTGCCATTCTCAGCATAAACCTGAGCAACCGCTTTAAGCTCTGAATTAGAACCAAAAATCAAATCAACTGAAGATGCAGACCATTTTTGCTTGCCAGATTTTCTATCATAGCCGATATACTCACCATCTGTAGCCGATTTTTTCCATGCAGTTGACATATCTAGCAAGTTAACAAAGAATGCATTATTTAATTCACCCGGAGTCGTGGTTAAAACGCCATCTTTAGAATCTTTATAATTAGCATTCAATGCACGCAATCCACCGACTAGAACTGTCATTTCCGGAACATCCAGATTTAGCATGCTGGCTTTTTCAACTAATGCTTGCGGAAGTTTATTCGCACTTACGCTTCCATCTGTATAGTTAATAAAGCCATCAGATTTAGTTTTAAGATAGTTAGTTGAAGCCACATCAGTTTGATCTTGCGTCGCATCAGTCCTACCCGGCGTAAATGGAACTTGAATAGCATAGCCAGCTTTTTTAGCCGCCTGTTCAATCGCCGTATTACCACCAAGAACAATCAAGTCTGCCAGAGAAACTTTAGTACCATCTTTCTTGCTGTTATTAAACTTAGTTTGGATTTCTTTTAGTTTTCCAAGTACTTTATTTAGTTCAGCCGGCTCATTCATATCCCAGTCTTTTTCAGGCGCTAATGCAATCCGCGCACCATTTGAACCACCGCGATAATCAGTTTTACGATAACTTGAAGCTGAGTTCCATGCAATTTTTACCAATTCCGCCGTAGTAAGTCCAGAATTAGCAATATCTTTCTTCAATTGCGTAATATCTTTGGCTGAAACTTGTTTATAATCCGCAGCAGGTACTGGATCTTGCCAGATGAAGTTTTGTGCAGGAATCCATGGACCCATATAGCGTGATTTAGGTCCCATATCGCGATGAGTTAATTTAAACCATGCTTCAGCAAAAGCTTGTTTAAATTCTGCCGGATTTTTGTAAAATTCCTCGGCATATTTATTATAGATTGGATCTTCTTTTAATGCCAAATCGGTAGTGAACATAATTGGTTTATGATATGAATTTGGATTTTGTGCATCCGGAACACTAATTCCTTTAGATGCAATTGGTGTCCATTGATTAGCACCAGCCGGGCTATGTGTCAATTTCCAGTCTAAGTTATATAGATTATAGAAGTAATCATGATTCCACTTAGTTGGAGTAGTCGTCCAAGATCCTTCTAAACCACTGCTAATCGTATCATCACCAACACCAGTACCGTAGCTATTTTTCCAGCCTAAACCTTGTTGTTCAATTGGAGCTTTATCCGGCGCGGCAGCAACATATTTATTAGCAGGAGCTGCACCATGGGTTTTACCGAAAGTATGACCACCAGCAATAAGCGCTACAGTTTCTCTATCATTCATCCCCATACCACCAAAAGCCTGACGAATATCACGCCCTGAACCAACTTTATCTGGTTTGCCATCTGGACCTTCTGGATTTACATAGATTAAGCCCATTTGTGTAGCTGAATAATGTGGATCTAACTTACCATTCTTAACGTTACTCGAAAGTACCTCTGGACTGGTACCCCAGTTAGTATTATCTGATTGCCAGTCATCCTGACGTCCGAAGGCAAAGCCAATTGGTTGCATACCCATTGACTCAAGTGAAACAGTACCTGCCAGTACAATCAAATCTGACCACGAAACTGCATTACCATATTTTTGTTTAATCGGCCACAATAATTGACGGGCTTTATCTAAATTAACATTATCCGGCCAACTATTCAGTGGAGAAAAACGTTGTTGCCCACGATTGGCTCCGCCACGTCCATCAGAAAGGCGGTAAGTACCAGCATCATGCCAAGATAAACGAATAAAGAAAGGACCGTAATTACCAAAATCTGCCGGCCACCAATCTTGTGACTGGGTTAATAACGTTTGCATATCTTTTTTAAGTTGATTAACATCAAGTTTTTTAAATGCTTCGTGATATTTGTAGTCTTTATCCATTGGATTATCTACAACATTTAAATTACGTAATGGTGATAAATCCAGACTTTGCGGTGAAATGCTAGCATTTTTGCTTGCTACAGAAGTCTCTGCCATTGCATTACCAACCGATAGCAGCATACCAGATACACCTAAAACCATAACAATTTTCTTCAGCATTTTAAAACCCCTCGTTATTAAAAATTAAAATATTCTGGAAGGATACATTACTCATCTTTGAGTCTCAGATCTCGCTACACCTCCAGCATAACTAAGTAATCATTATAATACAAATTATTTAATTAAGATAATTGATTATTTTTATTACTCTAATAGTATTTACTCATAACAACTACTTACTAGAAAAATAGACGGCTAAGTGTAAACAACTTAACTCTCCTAACTAATATTTTGTGATACTTAACGGTTTATGGTATGATTCACCATACACTTGCGAATATGAAAAATATAGCGGGGAAAATGATTATTGTAACACCTTTATTTCAATAGCTATAAAACAATAAACCAAAAAGATTTATAAATGATGATAATGCATCCGCTGAGGTGAGATGCACCACTTGAAAGCTTAATTTTGAGCTATAATTTGTAACTAAAAATTGGAGTCA